>DATMEI010000138.1:0-5455 GCA_035556995.1 Streptomyces sp. | reverse complement strand
ATCGGCGGCGAGCGCGGTGTCACCACCGGCCGTGACCGCCGCTGCGGCTGGTTCGACGCCCCGATCGCGCGGTACGCGACCCGGGTCAACGGCCTCACCGACTTCTTCCTCACCAAGCTCGACGTGCTGACGGGCTGGGAGCGCATCCCGGTCTGCGTCGGCTACGAGATCGAGGGCAAGCGGTTCGACGAACTGCCCTTCAGCCAGAGCGACTTCCACCACGCGACGCCGGTCTACGAGTACCTGCCGGGCTGGTCGGAGGACATCACGAAGGCGAAGACCTTCACCGACCTGCCGAAGAACGCGCAGGGATACGTGAAGGCGCTCGAAGAGATGTCCGGGGCACCGATCTCCGCGATCGGCGTCGGCCCGGGCCGTGACGAGACGATCCAGGTCAACTCCTTTCTCTGACCCGGGACTTCCTCGGCTGCCCCCAAGGAGCGAGCGGGGCATGCGACCGCACGCAGGCGAAGAGTCCGTTCCCACGACGAAGGATGATGCAGCCCATGGCGAGGCGGTCCCCCCTCATCGACGCCCTCGGGCTGCAACCGCACCCGGAAGGCGGCTGGTTCCGCGAAACGTGGCGCAGCGACGTCGCCCTGCATCCGGACGGCTATCCGGGCGAGCGTGCCAGCGCGACGGCGATCTACTTCCTGCTGAGCGCCGGGGACGAGTCGCGCTGGCACGTCGTACGGTCCGCGGAGATCTGGCTGTGGCACCAAGGGGCGCCGCTGCACCTGCAGTTGGGCGGCGAAGGCGAAACGCCGGACGACGGGCCGACGACGCTGACGCTCGGCCCCGACGTCGCAGGCGGCCAGATCCCGCAGGCGGTCGTGCCGCCCCGGGTCTGGCAGCGTGCCCGTCCCGTGGACAGGGAGGGCGAGACACTGGTCAGCTGCGTCGTCTCGCCCGGTTTCGACTTCGCGGACTTCCGCCTGCTGCCCTGAACGTACGGACTGCGCACCTCACTTCAGCGCCTCGGCCAGCACACCGAAGGCGGGCGTGCCCGGAACGAACGGTGCGTAGTGCCCGACGCCGGGCAGCAGGTGCAGTCGCGTGCCCCAGTCGTTCGCGTAACGCCGTGAAAGCTCCGGTGGAACGACCTCGTCAGCCGTACCGTGCAGGATCTCCACCGGCACCCGCGGCAGCAGCCGCATGGGGTCGGCCTCCGGCAGCCGCTCCCGCACCATCCCCTCGCCGCCCAGGAATTCGCTCACCACGCCGTTGCCGAGCCTCAGCCGGTGTGCCCGTTCCAGGTCCGCGACCGGCGAGACCACGACGACGCGGTCCGCCGCACGCTCCCGCGCCGAGGCCGCCCACAGGGCGAGCTGGCCACCGGCGGAATGGCCGAGGAGCACGTCGGGCGGGCCAAGCAACTCCAGTGCGGCGGCGACGTCCTGGGCGGTGACGGGCCAGCCGCCACCGCCGCCCGTACGCCGGTACTCGACCAGTTCCACCGCCATCCCCCGCGCCGCCAACGCGGCGGCGAAAGGGCTCAGATGGCTCCGGTCGTACGCCTCGCGCCAGAACCCGCCGTGCAGCACCGTGACTCGGGGACCGGAAGCCCCGGCACCGTAGAAGTCGACGACCTGGGAGGGGTGTTGACCGTAGGAGACGGTGCGCTCCGGCGGGACGGGCTTCAGCGCGAGCAGTGCGCCCTCCTCCGTGCCGCTCACCCGCTCACCCCGCCCGCCCCGCTCACTCGCTCACCCCGCCCGCACCGCTTCGCCCAGCGCGCTCGCGGCGCGCTCGGCATCCGCGAAGGACGTGTACAGCGGCGTGAACCCGAAGCGCAGCACACCGGGGCGGCGGAAGTCGCCCACGACGCCGCGGGCGTGCAGCGCCGCCATCACACTCTCCGCATCGGGCGCGCTCGCCCCGTCCCCGTCGTTGCCGCCGTTCCCGTCGTTGCCGCCGTCTCCGCCGTCCCCACCGCCGCACAGCAGCGAGACCTGGCTGCCACGCCGCTCGTGCGCCTCCGGGGTGAGCGAGGTGAGCCGCCCTCCGGGTACGTACGCGCGTACGCGCCCCAGGAAGAAGTCGGTCAGGGCAAGGCTCTTGACCCGTACCGCCGCGATGTCGACGCCGTCCCAGACCTTCAGCGCCTCCTCCAGCGCGAGCATGGAGAGGACGTCCGGCGTGCCGACGCGGGCGCGTGACGCACCCTCGGCCGGTACGTAGCCGGGTGACATCGCGAACGGGTCGGTGTGCGAGTTCCAGCCGGGCAGCGGTGAATCGAAGCGGGACTGCAACTCCCGCCGCACGTAAAGGAATGCGGGCGAACCGGGACCGCCGTTGAGGTACTTGTACGTGCAGCCGACGGCGAAGTCCGCGCCGGACGCGTCCAGTTCGACGGGGAGTGCGCCCGCGCTGTGGCAGACGTCCCAGACGATGCGGCCACCCGCGCGGTGCACCGCGGCGGTTGCGGCGGCCAGGTCGTGCAACTCGCCTGTGCGGTAGTCGACATGGTTTACCAGCGCGACCGCGGTCGCAGGCCCTGCCGCATCCGCCATTCCGGCCGCCGGCACGGCCCGTACCGTCGCACCCGTCATACGCGCGGCGGACTCGGCGATGTAACCGTCGGTCGGGAACGTGGCCGCGTCCACCAGGATCTCGCTGCGGACCGGCCGCCCCGCGGACTCCTCCTGCGCGATGCGCACCGCGGCGACCACCGCCTTGAAGATGTTGACGCTGGTGGAATCGCCGACGACGATCTGCCCTTCAGCCGCGCCGACGAGGGGCGCGATGCGGTCGCCGATCCGCTCGGGCGCGTCCCACCACCCCGACTCGGACCAGGAGCGGATGCGCATACGGCCCCACTCCCGCTCCACGACGTCGGCGAGACGCGCGGGCACGGCACGCGGCAGCGCGCCGAGGGAGTTGCCGTCGAGGTAGACGGTCTCGTCGAGGACGAAGTTCTTTCTGTACGGGGCGAGTTCGTCCTCTGCGTCGAGTTCCTCAGCTGTCGCGTAGGGCTCAGACATGGCTGCGCGCCGTCCACAGCTCCGGGAAGACGTTCTTCGTGGCACGCTTCTCCAGCCATGCCACTCCGGCCGAACCGCCGGTGCCCACCTTGGACCCCATCGCCCGCCGGGTGGCCACCAGATGGTCGTTGCGCCACCGCCACACCAGCTCCGCGACCTCGGTCAGCGCCTCACCGAGCCGCACCACGTCGCCGTCCGGACGCTGCGAGTAGGACTCGGCCCATACGGCCTCCACCCCGGGATCCGTCTGGTACAGCTTCGAGACGTCCCGCTGCAGAACGTCCCCGGGCACCGCTTCACCGCGGCGTGCGAGATGACGCAGCACCTCGTCGTAGAGGCTCGGTTCGTGCAGCGCCTTCTCCAACTCGGCGTGCACACGCGGCGCTCCACGGTGCGGTACGAGCATGGAAGCGGACTTCTCACCGAGCAGGAACTCCATCCGCCGGTACATGGCGGACTGGAAGCCGGAACCCTCACCGAGCGCGGAACGGTAGGCGTTGAACTGCGCGGGCGTCAGATGCGCCAGCGGCTCCCAGGACGCGTTCAGCGACATCAGCTCGTACGTGGAACGCTTCAACGCGGCCAGCGCGCCGGGCAGATCGTCCTGCCGCAGGGACTCCGCGGCCGTCTCCCACTCGTGCACGATGACGGTGAACCACAGCTCCATGACCTGCGTGGTCACGAGGAAGACCATCTCGCCCGGATCGTCCGAGAGCGGGTGCTGGAGATGGGTGAGGACATCGGCCTGCACATAGTCCTCGTAAGGAGTGGTGCCTGCGAAGTCGAGATTGGGGGCCTGCGAACCGGCCTCGGGGTCGTTGACGGGGTGGGACATCGCTGTCTCCTCAACGTGGTGTCCGGGTAGCGGTCCGCTCCTTTTCTGTAGACGGTGGAGCCCCGGTCCCCTCAGGCCCGCCCGCCGCAACCGGCGGTGGTACGGGTCTGTGAAACATCATCGGTGAGGCGGCCCGCCGGGACAAGAGCAGCTGGTCAGCGCCCTGGTCATATGCCATCCCCCGTGCGTTCTGCCCCGGCCGGGCCGTCGCGCGCCGAAGACCTCGGAAGGTCTCGTCCCCTTGCCCCTGCGACCCGTCCCTACGACAGGGTCGCCGCAGCGGTGGGTGAGCTCTCCTTGAGGAAGGTCGAGCAGCGCTCGTACTCCTCGTGCTCCCCGATCGATCCCGCCGCGCGCGCCAGTGCGTGCAGCGCGCGCAGGAAACCGCGGTTCGGCTCGTGCTCGAAGGGCACGGGTCCGTGGCCCTTCCAGCCGCTGCGGCGCAGCGAGTCCAGGCCCCGGTGGTAGCCGGTGCGCGCGTAGGCGTACGACTCGACGACCCGTCCTGCCTCGAAGGCGTCGTCGGCGAGCAGCGCCCACGCCAGCGAGGACGTCGGGTACTTCGCGGCCACCTCGACGGGCGCCGTCCCGGAGGCCAGCAGCTCGCGCGGCCCGGGGTCGTCGGGCAGGTGGGTCGGGGGCGGGCCCCCGAGCAGATTCTCGTGAATGCTCATGCTTTCCAGTCTGCCTTGTCTGTGCGAAATGCAGCTGCCGGTACGGAAACAGCGCAGCAGGCGACCGTACCGCTGTCGGAGCGGGCCCGTGAAGGGCCCGCAGACGGCAGGAGGGCCGGACGCGTCCGGCGATGCGGCACGGTCCGGCCCTCCTCACTCACCCCGTACGGTCGTCAGGGGACGGGGGATGCTTCAGAGGCCTACTTCAGCCGCGTGCCGGTCGAGCGCAGGTTCGCGCACGCCTTCTCCACGCGCTCGGCCATGCCCTTCTCGGCGGCCTTGCCCCAGCTGCGCGGGTCGTAGGTCTTCTTGTCGCCGACCTCTCCGTCGACCTTCAGCACACCGTCGTAGTTGCGGAACATGTGGTCCGCGACGGGCCGCGAGAAGGCGTACTGCGTGTCGGTGTCCAGGTTCATCTTCACCACGCCGTTCTCCAGCGCGGTGGCGATCTCCGTGTCCGTGGAACCGGAGCCGCCGTGGAAGACGAAGTCGAACGGGGACTGCTTGCCGAACTTCGCTCCGACGCCGTCCTGCAGGTCCTTCAGCAGCTCCGGGCGGAGCACGACGTTGCCGGGCTTGTACACACCGTGCACGTTGCCGAAGGAGGCAGCCAGCAGGTAGCGGCCCTTCTCGCCCAGGCCCAGGGCCTCGGCGGTGCGCAGCGCGTCGTCGACCGTCGTGTACAGCTCGTCGTTGATCTCGTGGGTGACGCCGTCTTCCTCGCCGCCGGTCGGGGTGATCTCGACCTCGAGGATGATCTTCGCGGCGGTTGCCAGGGCGAGCAGTTCCTGCCCGGTCTCCAGGTTGTCCTTCAGGGTCTCGGCCGAGCCGTCCCACATGTGGGACTGGAAGAGCGGGTTCTGGCCCGCGTCCACGCGCTCCTTGGAGACGGCCAGCAGCGGCCGTACGTACCCGTCGAGCTTGCCCTTGGGGCAGTGGTCGGTGTGCAGCGCGATGTTGAC
>DATMEI010000137.1:0-2253 GCA_035556995.1 Streptomyces sp. | reverse complement strand
ACGGTGGTGGGGCTGCGGATGATGCGTCCCGCCGAACTGAAGGTCGCCGGGGCACGTCGAGGAGCGGTACGCGTCACCGACGGGCTGCGTTACGTCGCGTCACGCACCGACCTCGGGGTCATGCTGGTGCTGGTCGGGGCGGTCAGCATCGCGGGCTTCAACTTCCATCTCACGCTGCCGCTCTACGCCAAGTCCCTCTTCGGTTCGGACCCTTCCTCCTTCGGGCTGCTCACCACCGCTCTGGCGGCCGGTTCCCTGCTGGCCGCCCTTGTGACCACCGCCCGCCGCAGCCGTCCGTCCGCCGGCACGGTGCTCGCCGCCGCGATCGCCTTCGGGGTCCTGGAGGCGGCAGCGGGGCTGGCCCCCACATTCGTCGTCGCCGGGGGGCTGCTGGCACTCACGGGTTTCGCGATGACGTACTTCGCGCAGGCGGCGAACCACCGCATTCAACTCGGCAGTGATCCGGGCTACACCGGCCGGGTCATGTCCCTCTACACGCTGATTCTTCAGGGGACCACACCGATCGGCGCCATGTCCGCCGGCTGGCTGAGCGAGCAACAGGGGGTCCGCTCCGGGCTCGTCCTGGGCGGACTCGTCTCGCTGGCCGCGGCGGCAGCCGCGCTGGTGGCCGAACGCCGGCGGCTGCGGCGGAAGCAGTCACGCGAGCCCGCCGCACTTCCGCGGAAGGAGGCCGATGCCGACGCCGCAGCCGCCGCGTTCGTGCCCGACCCCGTTGCCTCCACTCCCGGTTCTCCCGCGCCTGCCGCCGCGCACGCCGGCAGCGGACCCCACCGGATGCCACAAGGAAAGGGTGAAGGACATGCAGACCGCGATTCCTGCTGACGAGGTCTCCGGCCCGCTCGACGAACTGCACGCGCTCAAGGAGCAGGCTCGTCAGGGCCCGGGGCCCAAGGCCACGGAACGTCAGCATGCAAAGGGCAAGCTGACAGCACACGAGCGCATCGAACTCCTCTTGGACAAGGCGAGTTTCACCGAGATCGAGCCGCTGCGCCGGCACCGGGCCTCCGGATTCGGCCTGGAGGAGAAGAAGCCGTACACGGACGGTGTCGTGACCGGCTGGGGCACGGTGCAGGGGCGGACGGTGTTCGTCTACGCGCACGACTTCCGCATCTTCGGCGGTGCGCTGGGAGAGGCGCACGCCGCGAAGATCCACAAGATCATGGACATGGCGATCTCGGCGGGAGCTCCGCTGGTGTCGCTGAACGACGGGGCGGGCGCCCGTATTCAGGAAGGCGTCTCGGCACTCGCGGGATACGGCGGGATCTTCCAGCGGAACACGAAGGCGTCGGGAGTGATCCCGCAGATCTCCGTCATGCTCGGCCCCTGCGCCGGCGGAGCCGCCTACAGCCCCGCGCTGACGGACTTCGTGTTCGCAGTGCGCGACATCTCGCAGATGTTCATCACGGGCCCGGACGTCGTACAGGCGGTC
This sequence comes from Streptomyces sp., assembly GCA_035556995.1. Lineage (GTDB taxonomy): Bacteria > Actinomycetota > Actinomycetes > Streptomycetales > Streptomycetaceae > Streptomyces. The sequence goes on along the minus strand of DATMEI010000137.1, from coordinate 803 downwards.
ACGGGTGCCGAGGTGACGCAGAACGGCCTCGGCGGCGCCGATGTGCACGCCGGAACCTCGGGCGTCGTGCACTTCGCGTACGACGACGAGGAGACCTGCCTCGCCGAAGTGCGCTACCTGCTGGCCCTTCTGCCCTCCAACAACCGCGAACTGCCGCCCACCCAGCACGGGGAGGACCCGGCCGACCGGAGGGGCGATGCGCTGCTCGACCTCGTGCCCGCCGACGGCAACCGCTCGTACGACATCCACGCTGTGATCGAGGAGATCGTGGACGACGGCGAGTTCATGGAGGTGCACGCGGCCTGGGCGCCCAACATCGTCTGCGCACTGGGTTCGGTGGACGGGCACGTCGTGGGCGTGGTGGCCAATCAGCCCGCCTCCATGGCCGGTGTGCTGGACATCAAGGCCAGCGAGAAGGCCGCACGCTTCGTCCAGTTCTGCGACGCCTTCAACATCCCCCTGGTCACCCTCGTCGACGTACCGGGCTTCCTGCCGGGCGTCGACCAGGAGCACGACGGCATCATCCGCCGCGGCGCGAAGCTGCTGTACGCGTACTGCAATGCGACGGTCCCGCGCATCTCCGTCGTGCTGCGCAAGGCGTACGGCGGCGCGTACATCGTCATGGACTCGCAGTCCATCGGCGCCGACCTCGCGCTCGCCTGGCCGTCGAACGAGATCGCGGTCATGGGCGCCGAGGGCGCCGCCAGCGTCGTCTTCCGCAGGGAGATCGCGGCTGCCGACGACCCGGAGGAGATGCGGCAGCGAAAGATCGACGAGTACCGGCGGGAGCTGGTCCACCCGTA
>DATMEI010000136.1:0-3561 GCA_035556995.1 Streptomyces sp. | reverse complement strand
GATCGCGCACATCGTCAAGGACGGCCTGCAGCGGATGTACGGCTCCAGCCCGGAGCATCCGCAGGGCGAGGACGTCTTCTACTACCTCACCGTCTACAACGAGCCGATCCGGCAGCCGGCCGAGCCGGAGAACGTCGACGTGGAGGGCATCCTCCAGGGCCTCTACCGCTATCAGGAGGGCGCCAAGGGAACGCTCGGCGCGCAGATCCTCGCCTCCGGAGTGGCCGTGCCCTGGGCTCTGGAAGCGCAGCAGATCCTGGCCGACGACTGGAACGTCAAGGCAGATGTCTGGTCGGCGACTTCGTGGAACGAGCTGCGCCGCGAAGCGGTGGATGCAGAGGAGCACAACCTGCTGCACCCGGAAGAGGAACAGCGCGTGCCATACGTGACGCGCAAGCTCCAGAGCGCCGAAGGGCCGAAGGTCGCCGTCTCGGACTGGATGCGGTCCGTGCCCGACCAGATCGCCCGCTGGGTGCCCGGCACGTTCCAGTCGCTGGGCGCCGACGGCTTCGGCTTCGCCGACACACGAGGCGCGGCCCGGCGCTTCTTCCACATCGACGCGCAGTCGATCGTCCTCGCCGTGCTGACCGAGCTGGCGCGGGAGGGCAAGATCGACCGTTCGGCGCTGAAGCAGGCCGTCGACCGGTACAAGCTGCTGGATGTGACGGCGGCAGACCCGGGAGCTGCGGGCGGCGACGCGTAGCACCACACCCGCAGGGCTGGTTCGCCCGCACGCGGTCCGGCGTCGCCGCCGGACCGCGGCGGTGCCGGACGCCCGGAGGTTCTCCGTCTCGGGGCGCGGCATCAGCGCTCCCAGATCTTGACGGCCCGCACGCGGTACTCACCCTCCGGCGTCCAGGACCCGGAGGGATGGGTGTGGAACTCCCCCGTCTCCGCGCACTCCCCGCTCTGGTAGACGGTCACCGGGCGGCCTGTGCGGTTGGCGAACGACTGCGCGCTCACTCCCTTGGGCAGCGGCAGGCAGCTCCCGAGGGTGACGCCGCTCAGCTCGTACGTACGCCGCTGGCCCTTGAACCCGTTCCGTACCCACAGGCACAGCTCGCCCGCGGCGCACTCCCCCAGCCTCGGCAGTGAGCCTTGCGTGCCTGCTCGGTGCGCAGCGCCGTGCGGGGCGCTGTGCTGCTGGGGTGTGCTGCGGTGGCGCGGGACAGCTGCCTCATCCGCCACCGCCACCGCTGCCGGGGAGAGGGCCAGACCGCCCCCGGCAGCCGTCGCCAGCGTGAACAGCGTGGCGAGGCCCCGTGCCACCGGTCGGGCGGCTCCTCGTCCGGACATACGCCGGCCCGTGTCGGACATGCGGATCACTTCCCCCGTATAAGGCCGGGCCCGTGCTGCCCGGCTTCGTGATCAGGATGTCCAGGACCACCCGCCTCGCCAAGAGATGACGGCCTGTTTCACCAGGACAGGTGGCGGAGTTATCCACAAGCCGGCCTCGGACGCTGCCGGTTCGGACACGGCACGGGAGGGGAGAAACGGCAACGGGGCGGAACGGCCTGGCCGTTCCGCCCCGCTCCATGAACCACGTCGCAGGTCCACCGTGCAGCCCTGTCTCCGGTGCTGCCGCAGCGGCGGTCTCCGACGCTGCCGCCGCGCGCCGTCACACGTGCACTGACGGTCCCGCGTCGTTGGCGCCCCGCTTGGTGAAGAAGGCGACGCCCGCGGCGAGTACGGCGACGATCCCTGCGCAGGTGAAGGCGAGGCCCATGCCGGAGATGAAGGAGTCATGCAGAACTCCCTTGACCGCCGCGACGATCTGCTCCGGGGTGCCCTTGGGCGCAGGCGGAGCGACTCCGACCTCCGCTGCGCTCTTCAGCTTGTCCTCCTGCCCGGGCTGGAGCGGCGGAAGCTTGGCCTCCGCCCACTTCTGCGGCAGCACGGTGTCCACGCGGGAGGCCATGACGACGCCCAGCACGGCCGTACCGAGGCTGCCGCCGACCTGCATCGCGGCCTGCTGGAGTCCACCGGCGACACCGGCGTGTTCCATCGGCGCGTTGCCGACGATGACCTCTGTGGCGCCGACCATCACCGGCGCGAGGCCGAGGCCCAGCAGTGAGAACCAGATCGAGGTTGCCGCGGCGCCGCTCTCCGCGTCCAGCGTGGAGAGGCCGAACATCGCGACCGCCGCGATGATCATGGCGCCCACAAGTGGGCCACGCGGTCCGACCTTGGAGATGAGCCAGCCCGCGAGCGGTGAGGCGACGATCATCATCGCGGTGAGCGGCAGCAGCCGGATGCCGCTGTCCACGGGGGCCATGCCGTGCACGTTCTGCAGGTAGAAGGTGACGAAGAAGATGCCGCCCATGAAGCCGAAGGCCATCAGCACCATCAGTACGGTCCCCGCCGTCAGCGGAACCGAGCGGAACATGCTCAGCGGGAGCAGCGGCTCGCGTGCCTTGGACTCCCAGAAGCCGAAGACGAGGAAGGTGACGAGCGCGGCCCCGAGGAAGCCCACCGTCAGCGGGTCGGCCCAGCCCCAGGTCGGCGCCTTGATGAGTGCCCAGATGAGGCAGAACATCGCGACGGACAGCAGCACGATGCCCGGGATGTCGAAGGAGCGCGGAGCGTTCTCGGCACGGTGGTCGCGGAGGATCAGCAGGCCCATCAGCAGCGCGACGAGTCCGACCGGGATGTTGATGAAGAAGACCGACTCCCAGTTGACGTGCTCGACCAGCAGGCCGCCCACGATGGGCCCGGCGGCGGTCGATGCGCCGATGACCGCGCCCCAGATGCCGATGGCCGTGTTCAGCTTCTCGGCGGGGAAGGTGGCGCGCAGCAGTCCGAGTGCGGCCGGCATCAGCAGCGCGCCGAACAGCCCCTGCACCACCCGGAAGGTGACGACGAGGGAGACGCTGCCGCCCAGTCCGATGACGCCGGAGGCGGCGGCGAAGCCGACGACGCCCACGAGGAAGGTCTGGCGGTGCCCGAACCGGTCTCCGAGCTTGCCCGCGGTGATCAGAGCGACCGCGAGCGCGAGCAGATATCCATTGGTGATCCACTGGACATCGGCGAGTGACGCTCCGAGGTCCTTCTGGATGGCAGGGTTGGCGATGGCGACGATCGTGCCGTCCAGGGCGACCATGGTGATGCCGATGGCCACGGTCACGAGGGTCAGCCAGGGGTGGCCGCGGACGCCGGTGCGGGGGCCCGATATGCCCGAGTCGCGCGAACCCGGCGGTTCTTCCTGGTCCTTGGCGAGGCTGGTCTGGGAACTCATGACGCGAGGCTAGTGACAGTCGCTGACAATTGACAAACCGAATTATTCGTCGGTAGATGTCAGGCTGCTCACATCCAGGTGAGCGACAGACCGACCGGGAGGTGGCCGAAGTGACCGGACTGCGTGAGCGCAAGAAGCAGCGCACGCGGGACGCCCTCGTCCGCGCCGCCCACGAACTCTTCGTAGAACAGGGCTACGAGACGACGACGGTGGACGAGATCGTCGCCGCGGTGGACGTCTCCCAGCGCACCTTCTTCCGCTACTTCTCCAGCAAGGAAGAGGTGGCGTTCTCGCTCCAGAGGCTCGTGTCCGAGCGGTTCCTGGAA
>DATMEI010000135.1:0-3276 GCA_035556995.1 Streptomyces sp. | reverse complement strand
TCCTTGAGCCTGCGTACGTCGGCCTTGAACGGCAGTCTCTCCCGGCCGGCGAGTGCCGCGAGGTCACCGGCTCGTACAGCGGGATGCTCCGCGATCAGCGACAGCACCTTCGCCGTCCACGGACCGCGTCTGCTGCGGGCGTCGATTCGGGCGAGCTGCCCGGCCACGTCAGCCAGTTCCTGCGCGGACAGCGCGTCCTGCGTCCGCAGCCGCACCCTCGGGTCGGGGCCGTGGAAGCGGATGCCGATCCGGTAGTTCTGCCGGCCCTCTCCCCGGCGGAGCCCGTCGAGCAGGCTGCTTCTTGAACTGAAGCCCGCGCGGTGTGCCTCGTCCTCGGTGATCTGCTGCTCGGTGACGGCCTCCACGTCGCCGACCGCGATGACACCGACAGCGGTCCGCAGATGCGTACCGGAGGTGACCTGGGGTCTGCGCCAGCTCCGGAAGGCCACATCCACGTCACCTGAGACGACCCGCTCCAGCACCTCTCGCGTGAAGAGCAATTCCCGCTCCTGTCAGGGCTGTCGGTCCTTACGGGACGGCCGCCCGCTCAACCCACCACCGCGTGCAGGACGAGGATGGCCAGATCGTCCTCCACCGGTTCCGGGCCGAAGTCGTGAGCCGCCTGACGTACCCGTTCCGCGACCGCCATCGCCCCCATCCCCACACACCCGGCCAGGATGTCGGCGAGGCCGTCGTCGTCGTCCAACTGCCGCTGGCCGCTGCGGCGTTCGGTCACTCCGTCCGTCACACACAGCAGGGACTCACCGGGCTCCAGGCAGAAGGGGAACGCCATGAATTCGGTCCCCTCGTCGATGCCGAGCAGCATCTGGGACTCCACCACGGGCACCACTTCACCCCGGGGGGACAGCTTCAGCGGCGGGGGGTGGCCGGCGCTGGCGATGGTGCAGCGGGCGCCGCCCTTCTTCTGATCGGGCTCCAGTTCCCCGTAGACGAGGCTCAGGAACCGGGGCTGGGCGCTCTCGCCCCCGACGGCCACCGCCTCCGCGCCCTCCTCCGCCATGGCGGCGTTCAGCCGTCCGAGGACCGATTCCACGCCGTGGCCCTCGCGGGCGAGCAGCCGCACCAGATGCCGGGTCAGGCCGGTCACGGACATCGCTTCGGGGTCCTTGCCCTGCACGTCGCCGAGGAGGAAGCACCACCGGCCGTTGCCCATGGGGAAGAGGTCGTAGAAGTCTCCCCCGACGGTCTGCCCCCTGCCGTGCGGCTCGTAGACGATCGCTGACTCGACGCCGGGGAGGCTGGCGAGCGAAGGGGGCAGCTGCCTGCGCTGCAGCGCCCGGCTGATGCTGGTCTGACGGGTGTACTGGCGGGCGGTTACCACTGCCTGCGCCACCCGGCGGGCCACGTCCTCCACCGTGCGCGCGACGGAGTCGGTCGTCTCCGGCGGCCCGGCCCGTCCGATCACGAGCGAGCCCACACAGGTGCCGCCGGAGACCAGCGAGAAGGCCAGCGCCGATCCGCCTGCCGCGTCGTTGTCCGCGCTCTCGGGCCACGGCCAGGGGATGCCGGCCGTCCGCAGCGTCTGGGGCGGCGGATCGGGTTCCAGGGCGAAGCGGAGGGCGTCGACCCGCTGCTCGTCGGCGTGCCAGACGCGGGAGAGCCGCATCGTTCCGGCTTCCGTGGCCAGCCATACGGCACACCAGTCGGCGAGCCGGGGCACCAGCAGCTGGCCTGCCAGTGCGGCGACCATGTCCTCGTCGAGCTGTCCCGCGAGGAGTTCACTGGCCTCTGCCAGAAAGGCGCCGCCACGATCGGCCCATTCGACGACGCGTCTTCGGTCGGAGCGGACGGAGGGGGAGAAGATCTCGGCTGCGTCCAGCTCCCGGTGCATGGCTTCGCTGAGCGATCCCGCGGGCGTGGGCACGATCTCGGAGACGGCGAGACGGAACCAGACGACCTTCTCGGTGCGCCGGTAGGTCACGCCCCAGGATTCGGCCAGCGCCCCCACGATCTGAAGCCCGAGGCCGCGCCCGCGCCGACCGGAGGTGTCCCCGGTGACCCGGCCGGTGGGCTGCTGGTCGGCCACCTCGATCAGTACACCCGTGAGCTCGAATCGCTCGGCGGCTCCGGCCTCGTCGGCCGCGCCGGAGGCCGCCGCGTCCGGCCGGCGCTTCACTCTCTCCGGGCTGCAGGCGATCTCGATCCCGGTGCCCGCGTGCATGAGGGCGTTGGTGACGAGCTCGCTCACGAGAAGTGCGGCGTCGTCGGCCAGACGCTCGAGCTTCCAGCCGTCCGAGGGAGCCAGGGAATCCCATTCGATGATCGCAGCCCGTACGAGGGTGCGTGCCCTGGATGGTGCGAGCTGACTTGCGGGCAGAGCCGTTCGCGATACGGGGTCACTCAGGCCGGAGAACGGCAGTCGCACGGGTATCTCCTGACTCGGCTGAGATAGCACCAAAGCCACTACAATAGGATAAAGGCCATACCTCCTGGATGCTGGGAATGGAGTGCCATGGACGACCCCCATGGGCAGTCGGTGCGCACGGCTGATCTGCGTCCGCTACTGGGAGCGCTGAGGTCGCTGTCCGACGGGGATTTCTCCGTACGTGCCGCGACGGAGGCGGAGGGGGTCCTGGGCGAGATGGCAGGCGTGTTCAACCAGATAGCTGCACGTAATGAACATCTGGCCTCCGAGCTCAGGCGGGTCCGCCACGATGTGGCCAAAGAGGGCCAGCTCGACGAGCGCCTCACAGCGAGCCCCGGGCAGGGGTCATGGGCGACGAACGTCGACGACGCCAACCATCTCGTCGAGGCGCTGGCGACCCCGGTGATGAAAGCAGCGTTGGTACTGGAGGCGGTCGCAGGCGGCGACCTCACTCAGCACATAGATCTGCAGAGCGGCCACCACCGGCTCAAGGGGGATCTGGGACGTCTGGGCAACGGCCTGAACCGCCTGGTCGACCAGCTGTCCATGTTCACCGAAGAGGTCACGAGAGTCGCCCGCGAGGTCGGCACGGAGGGACAGCTGGGCGGACGGGCGGACGTCGGGGACCTGTCCGGGAACTGGCGGCATGTGACCGAGGCCATCAACACGATGGCCGAACGGCTGACGGGGCAGGTCCGGGACATCGCCGGCGTGACCACGGCGGTCGCCCGCGGCGACCTGACGCAGAAGGTGACAGTCGAGACGGCCGGTGAGCTGCGTGATCTGAAGGTCACCGTGAACACGATGGTGGACCAGCTCTCCGCCTTCGCCGACGAAGTCACCCGCGTCGCACGCGAAGTCGGCACCGAAGGCAACCTCGGCGGACAAGC
>DATMEI010000134.1:0-5637 GCA_035556995.1 Streptomyces sp. | reverse complement strand
GACCCGTACCTCGGATGGAAGGCCCCGTACATCTCTGCGCTCAGAACTTCCGCCTTGCCCGGATCCGACGTACTGAACTCCGACCGCGTCACCGGCAGCCGCCGCTCCATTTCCACCGCCATGATCGCCTCCCGACCCAGCATTCACCGGACCTTGCAACAGGCCTTCCTTTTCGACGGTAACTCCTCGCTGACCTCGACACGGACCTGCAGACTCCGCGCGCACACTCCCGCCGGCGCCTCCCGGTACGCGGCTGCGTTGCAGGGCCCGGTCCGGCCGGACCGTACGGCCGTACGCGAGCGGTGGGCGATGGCCTCTTCGAGCGCAAGAAGCGGGCGGGCAGCGCGTGGGGCACGTTCCGGGGCGGCAGGCAAGTGAGCATGTGCGAATCCGGAACCCGTCCCGCACCGAGGCGATGCGATGCCTGAGAGAGCCCGGCCGTCCGAGCAGGTGTTGTTCAGCGGCATCTACGGGCTCGTGCTGGCCAGCATCGTGTCAGCCGCACTGGACGCGCCGGGGGAAGCCTCCGACCCGGGTTCGGACGCGCTGTGGGTGCTGCTCACCGCCGTGACGGCGGCCGCCGCCCACGGTTACGCGCACGTGATCGCACAGCGGGCCACCGGGGGCGGAGCCGCCGGCACCGGGCGGCTGCGGTCGGTACTGGCGGAGTGGCCGTTGGTCGCCGCCGTACTCCCCACATTGGTCCTGATGCTCACCTCGCTCGCCGGCTGGTGGTCCGAGGCCGCGGCCGTGGAGACAGCCCTGCTGCTCAACACGGTCGCCTTGTTCGGGTGCGGCACGTGGGCCGCCCGTACCGCCGGGCGGGGACTGGCCGCGTCGTGCCGCTCCGGGAGCATGGACATGGTGATCGGGCTGGTCGTCATCGGCGCGAACGCCGTGATCAAGTAGGCGTCGACCGAAGCACGTACAGGGCGGGGAGCCCCGCGGCGGCTCGAAGGGCCGCCGCCACGGGAACCCCCTGCGGTCACCAGTTCTGGATCGAGTTGCGGAGGATCCGCGTGATCTCCTCCTCGCCGACAGGACGAGGACAGGTCGACAGGAGCCGCTGCTGTTTCATCGTGCCGGGCACCAGCTTCGGTACGTCGCTCTCGTCGTAGCCGACGGCACCGATGCCGTTCGGAATGCCGATGTCGCGCATCAGGTCGACGAGCACCTGCGGCAACTGCTCGGCGGGGTCGGACAGTTGCTCCTTGTCCGGCGCCAGCAGCTCCGCCGCGCGCAGGTGCCGCTCCGGGGCGGAGGGGAAGCTGAACCGGAACGCCTCCGGGGCGGTCAGCGACACCGCCTGGCCGTGGGGCACCATCGGCTCGTCCTGGGGATATCCGCTGGGCCTGTAGTCCTTGACCATGCCGGCGATGGGATAGCCGTTGGCGTGCGGAATGTGGACCCCCGCGTTTCCGAATCCCATGCCGGCGAAGGTCGCGGCCATGATCATGTCCGTACGGGCCTGCAGGTCCTCGGCCCCGTGGTGCACCGCCCGGCGGAACGACTTCGCGATCAGGTCCATCGCCCTTTCGCACCACAGGTCGGAGACCGGGTTGGAGCCGCAGTAGGTGACCCGCTCCTCCGGCTTGCGCCGGTCGGAGTCCGCGTACCACTTGGCGGTGTACGACTCCAGCGCGTGGCAGACGATGTCCATGCCCGCGGAGGCGGTGACTTCGGGCGGCAGGCTCATGGTCAGCAGCGGATCGACGACGGCCAGGGTCGGGCGCAGGCGCCAGTGGCTGATGCCGGTCTTGACCTTCATCGACAGGACGTCGAGCACGCACATGGCCGTGCTCTCCGCCCCCGTGCCCGCCGTCGTGGGGACTGCGATCAGTGGCTTGAGCTGCCCGGGCGGCGCCTTGGCCAGGCCGATCGGCTTGTTGACGTAGTCCATCAGCTCGCCGGGGGAGGTGGTCAGGAGGTTCACGGCCTTGGCGGTGTCGATGGCCGACCCGCCTCCGACGGCGACGAATCCGTCCCACGGGCCGTGTGCGGCGGCGTATTCGACCGCTGCGGCGAAGCTGGCGTCGCTCGGCTCGATGTGCACCCCGTCGAAGACCGTCGCGGTGACGCCGTACCGCTTCAGGTTGTCCACGATGCGCTGCGGGATTCCGAGGGCGGCGACGCCCGGGTCCGTCAGTACGAGGACGCGCTCCGCGCCGTACTGGGACATCTCGAAGCCGATCTCGTCGGAGGCACCCGCGCCGAACTTCAGAGGTGGTGCGCCCCAGGTGAAGATGGTCTCCTCGGTCAGGTCAGCGTTGTTGCCGTACATCGGAAGTGCGCCTCCGCTCGCAGTTGAGGGCGATTCCGGCCGCCGGCTTCTCACCGGCAGGGGCCGTCGGGGCAGTATGACCGCACTGACGTGTGGAAACCGAGGGGCTGCGCCGGTGACGGCTGACGCTGCCCGCCATGGAGGCCGGTGCCGGGGAGGCACCGGCCTCAAGTAGCCGACGGGCAGTTCCGTGCGCTGCTGGCCCTGCTGCGGTGCTGCGGTGCTGGTGCGGTGCTGCGGGTCCTGACCTCAGCTGGAAGCCGTCCGCACGTGCTGCAGACGCCGGATCAGCGCGGGGACGATGACCGCCGCCGCCACCAAGTGGGAGAGGCACAGGACCACTTGGGTCGAGGTGGCGGTGTGCGGGGCCAGGATCGGCGGGACGAGGGACAGTGCCGTGAGTGTGATCGTCGTGGCGGCGAAGGTGCGCGCGGGACGCTTGGCCCAGCGGGCCAGGGCCACCGCGAGGACGATTCCGACGACGGCGTAGAAGAGCACGCCGAACGCGAAGCCGAAGGCCGGGATCTCCTGGGCGCGTTCGGCGCCCGGAGAAGCGGCCTCCATAGGGACGCCGATGCCGCGCGCACCGAGGGCGAAGACCTCGGTGACCAGTGCCCCGACGACGCTGACGACTATGCCGACCAGCCATACGGGCCGGGTCGTCACGAAGGAACCGGACGGGTTCCGGGACGGAGTCCCGGACGGTGCGACGGCGCGGGGAGCACTCATGCCGCCGGTGGGGTTGTCGCTCATCGCTGCCTCCTCTGTACGGCCCTCGGGTGAGGGCCTTCGGAGGACAGACAGCGGCGCGGGACGGAACTCATCGGTGTCGGCGCCGAATACCCGGCCGGGACGGCGCGCGGGCCGGGGCGGGTTGTGAGTTGTCGGCCAAAGAACTCACGCGGCAGGACCGCGAGGTATACATTACCGGCGCGTACGGTCCGGGGTTCCACTTCCGGTGCCGCCCGGACGCACGGGGCTCTCGCACTGACCAGCGAGCGTTCTTCTCCGCATTCGCCGAATCCGCCGCCCTGGTGGTCGTGGATCCGAAGTCTCAGCCGTGGTCGGTGAGTCGAGTGAGGAAGGGTGACCAGGTGTCGGTTTCACGTCGGAGGATGCTGACCTTTGCTGCGGCCGGCGTGGCCGCGGCAGCCATCGATGCCGGCGGCAGGGGCAGCGCCGCCCGTGCCGCTTACGAACTGGCGTCGTCCCGAAGGGCCCTGGCCGAAAGGGGTGCGGGCACGACGCTGAGCAGGACCGTCCTGCCCGGTCCGCCCGGTTCCGGCGGCTACAGGAAGCTCGTCGAGGGTGAGGGCGAGGGGCACCTCCTCCGTACCGACATCACACCTGTACGCCCGCAGGAGTTGCGGCCCCTGGTCGCGTTCGGGCATCTGAGCGATCTCCACATCATCGATGACCAGTCGCCGTCACGCGTGGAGTTCCTGGACCGGTACAACGACAACCCGGACTCGGGCTATCCCTTCGCGGCGGCCTACCGCCCGCACGAGTTCCTGTCGTTGCACCTCGTCGATGCGATGTGCAGTTCGCTCAGGCAGCTCGGCGAGGGTCCCAAGACCGGTCTGCCGCTGGCCTTCACGGTGGTGACGGGCGACGCCGTCGACAACGCGCAGCTCAATGAGACCCGTTGGTACATCGAGCTTCTCGACGGCGGCAAGTCCGTCCAGGCGGACTCCGGTTCACTCAGCCGGGACGAGAGCGTCGCCGGCGGAGCCTTCGGCAAGGACGTTCACCACTGGCGTCCCGAAGATCCGGTTCAGGCCGGGAACAAGTACGGCGAGCGCGGATTCCCGCAGGTGCCCGGCGTGTTGGGGGCGGCCCGCAGCCCTTTCACGTCCACCGGACTGGGCATGCCCTGGTACGCCGTGTACGGAAACCACGACGTGATGGCACAGGGGAACCTGCCGATCGACACGGATCTCCCCTTCTTCCACTCGCTGAAATACCACACCGTCAACGGCTCCAAGTGGACCGAAGGACCGGAACTCCCCGCTGACATGGACGATTTGGACCTCTTCGACGTCATCAAGGCCGTGTTCGACGGTGTGGAGTCCGAAGACGTCACCGCGGACCCGGGCCGGCGCCTGCTCACTCCTGCGGAGTTCGTCGAGGAGCACCAGCGGACGAGCGGGCTGCCCGTCGGGCACGGATTCACGGCGGGCAGCGACAAGGCGTACTACGCGATACCCGCCGCGGCCGAGGACCCCGTCCGGTACATCACGCTGGACTCGACGAACCCCGCAGGACTCGGCAACGTCCAGCAGAACGCGGACGGGGGCATCGACGAAGACCAGTTCCGCTGGCTCGAGGAGCGCCTGAAGGAGTCCAGCAGCACGTACTTCGAGGCGTCGGGCGGCACCGTCGAACAACAGGGCGTCGAGGACAAGTTGATCGTCGTCTTCTGTCATCACCCGCTCCACACGATGACGAACGTCGCGGACGATCACCGTTCCGGCGAGGAGCTCGAGGCACTTCTGCTGCGCTTCCCGAACGTCGTGCTCATGGCCAACGGCCACACACACCGGAACGAGATCAGGCCGCATGCCCGTCCGGCGGACCACGCGAAGCCGGGCGGCTTCTGGGAGGTCTCCGCGGCGGCGCACATCGACTGGCCGGTCCAGAGCCGGGTCATCGAGATCGCCGCCGGGCGGGACGCGGCGGGCAAGGAAGCCCTCGCCGTCTTCACCACCGTGCTCGACATCGACGCGCCCCTGACCAACGGGGGCGACCTCGGCAGCCCCAGGGCGCTTGCGTCGCTGGCGCGTGAACTGGCCGTCAACGACATCCAGACGGACGAGACGCACCGCGGTGACGTGCGGGACCGCAACGCCGAGCTTCTGCTCCCGGCTCCGTTCCCGTTGTCCGAGCTCAGCGGCGCACGTACGGCAGCCTCCAAGGGCCGCTCCGCTGCCGGCAGGGAACCCGCGCCGGTCGGCTGAAGGTCACGCCGCCTTGTCCACCCGGCCGGCTGAGGGTCACCCGAGCGCACCCGTGGGCGCGCGCTGCCGAGGGAGTGTGCTTAGCGTCAAGAGTGCTCAATCGCCTACGGAGCAGGAGCATCACATGCGCAAGGCACTTGGTCGTGCGATCCTCGTCGCTGCCGTTTCCACCCTCTTCCTCGGGCCCATGGCAGGAGGTGCCCAGGCTGCAACTGCCGTGCCCGCGGCCAATGGCACAACGGTCTCCAAGGCCCACCCGTGCAACTGGCACCCGTGGCACCCGCAGTGCCGCTACTGGCACCAGGACGAAGGCCTCATCGACGTCGACCTTCTCTGATCCGTCGCGTCAGTGACGAAGTTGCGGCCCGCGGCTGTGCTTGCCGGGGGCCGCAACCACAC
>DATMEI010000133.1:0-7066 GCA_035556995.1 Streptomyces sp. | reverse complement strand
TACCTCTACTTCCCCACCCGCCTCAACGCAGGTCAGAGGCGAGTTCTGAAGTCACTCGGGCTGCTCTGACGCTCCAACGCACGGGCCCCGCGCACGCGTTGCGAGGGGCCCGTTCTGCGTGCTTCTGGAGGGCCGGGGAGTAGCCAGTGAGATCTCTTAGGAATCCTCCTCGAACCAGGCTTCCATTTCGCGGCACGCCGCGATGCTCGATGGCTGGGCTAGGCAGCAGAGGGCGCGCTTCGTGGACGAGAGCGGCACGATCGAGCCGCAACATGGTGCGGCGCCTCGGCGCACCCCGCGCGAGACCTTGCCGAACGCACGTACAGACCATGGAATTCCGCTGCCCGTGCCGTACTTGGTGATCACGTTCCCTTGGCAATGAGGTTTTTCCCTCCGCCGGGGTGGCCGGGGAGGAAGGTGACCTGGGGTGCGCCCGTGTGCGGGTGGATGGAGACCTCGCTCGCCACCCCGTATATCTCGGCCAGCAGCCGGGGGGTGAGGATCTCGGCGGGCGGGCCCGAGGCGGTGACTTCGCCGTCGTGCAGGACGTAGAGGCGGTCGCTGTAGTAGGCGGCCAGGTTGAGGTCGTGCAGGGCGATCAGGACCGTGGCGGGCAGCCGTCGCAGTGCGTTGAGGACTTCGAGCTGGTGGCGGATGTCGAGGTGGTTGGTCGGTTCGTCGAGGACCAGGAGGGAGGGCTGCTGGGTGAGGGCGCGGGCGATGAGCACGCGCTGGCGTTCGCCGCCGGAGAGCTGGTCGAAGGGGCGGTCCGCCAGCTCCGTGGTGTCGACCGTGGCGAGCGCTGAGTCGATCAGTTCTGCGTCCTCGGGGGTGTCGCCGGAGAGCAGCCGCTTGTGCGGAGTACGGCCCATCGCGACGACCTCGCGGACCGTGAGGTCGAAGTCGGCGCCCGACTCCTGCACCACCGCCGCCACGGTCCGGGCCAGTTGGCGGCTGGGCAGTGACCAGGCGTCGGTGCCGTCGACGCGGACCTGGCCGATTACGGGACGCAGGGCGCGGTAAACGGCGCGCAGCAGGCTGGACTTGCCGCTGCCGTTGGGGCCGATCAGGCCGATCACTTCGCCCGGGCGTGCGGTCAGTGAGACGTCCTCCACCAGGCGGTGTGCCCCCTGAGTGGTAAGGGTGACGCCGTCGACGACGAGGTCGGTCGCGTTCATGCCCCTGCCCCTCCTCGGTCGGTCTTCCGTCGGGCGTCCCGGCGCATCAGCCACAGGAAGAACGGGCCGCCGCACAGTGCCGTGAGCACGCCGACGGGGATCTCCATGGGCGCGGAGAGGGTGCGCGCGGCGATGTCGGCCCAGATGAGGAAGACCGCTCCGCCGAGCGCGGCTGTCGGCAGGAGACGGCGGTGGTCGCCGCCGACGAAGAGGCGCAAGGTGTGCGGCAGCATCAGGCCGACGAAGCCGATCGGCCCGGCCGCCGCGACGAGCACGCCGGTGACAAGGGAGAGCAGGACGAACAGGCGGGCGCGGAAGCGGGTCACGTCCAGCCCCATCGTGATGGCGGCCTCCTCGCCGGCCAGCAGCACGTTCAGGTTGCGGGCCTGCACCATGAGGACGGCGATGCCCAGGAGCAGGGCCGCGCTCGGCAGCCACAGAGTGCCCCAGTTGACGCCGCCGAGGCCGCCGAGGGTCCAGGCGAGGACCGCGCGTGCCTCGTTGCCCCGGTCGGTGGTGAGCAGCAGCAGGTTCAGGAGTGCGGTGAGCACCGCGGCGATCGCCACGCCGGACAGGACCAGCCGGACCGAGGTGATACGTCCGCCGGTGCGGGCGGTGGCGTACACGAGCAGAAGCGCGCCCAGTGCGCCGGCGAAGGCGGCCACCGACAGCGATACCGGCCCGAAGACGGTCACTCCGGACACGATCACCAGGACGGCGCCGAGGGACGCGCCGGAGGACACCCCCAGCAGGTACGGCTCGGCGAGCGGATTGCGGATGAGGGCCTGCATGGCGGTTCCCACCACCGCTAGTCCGGCGCCGGTCACGGCCCCGAGCAGCACGCGCGGCGCCCGTACGTCCAGAACGATGGTCTCCCGCGCCCGTGACCAGTCGGCTTCCGGCCAGCCTGCGCCCAGCGCGTGCGTGACGATGCCCCACACCTGGCCGGGCGGCACGTGCACCGAGCCGACGGCCAGGCCGGCGGTGGCCGAGACCACCAGCAGGGCGGCGAGGACGAGCAGCGTGACGGCGAGGGGCCGCCGGCCCCCTCGCTTCCCACCCTGTGGCCGGTGCCGGACGGCCGGGCCGGTGCGTACGTCCGTGGCGGGGGCCGTCACCGGAAGCTCTCGGGGTGCAGCCCGCGGGTCAGGTCCTCGACCGCGTACGCCGAGCGGACGCCGACCAGGGTCGCGGTCAGCGGCAGGACGGCGAACCGCTTGTTCTTCACGGCCGGCACGTCGGCGAGGGCGGGCTGGGAGAGCAGGAATTTCTTCTTCTTCTCGGCGCTTCCGGCGTCGGCGTAGTCGTAGATGGCGATGACATCGGGCTTACGCTCCACGACCTGCTCCCAGGAGACGTCGCTGAAGACGTCGTCGACATCGGCGAAGACGTTCCTGCCCCCGGCCAGCCGGATCAGTTCGGTGCCCAGGCTTCTGCCGCCCGCGGTGAAGGCGCTCTTGTCGCCGCTGTCGTAGACGAAGACGGGCACCTCGGCTTCGCCCTCGACGGCTGCGGCTGCCTTGTCGACCCGCCCTTGGAGGTCGGCGACCAGCTTGCCGGCCCGGTCGGAGACGCCGAAGATCCTGCCGATCGTGCGGATCTCCTGGTATGTGTCCTTCATCCTCACCTGCTTCTTGCCGCAGTACTCGCGGTTGAGGTGAGTGTCGATGCCGGCGTCGGCGAAGGCCTTGCGGGAGCGGCCCTCGTTCTCGGCGAAGGCGCTGCCGTAGCCGCCGTAGACGAGGTCCGGCTCGGCTTCCAGGACGGTCTCGAACGACGGTTCCTTCCTGGCGAGTTCCGGGATCGCCTCGTACTCCTTCCGCAGCCCGGGCAGGACGGCCGAGTCGGGGAAGGCGGTGCCGACCATGCGGTCCTTCAGTCCGAGGGCGAGCATGAGCTCTGCCGGGTGCTGGTGGACGGTGACCACGCGCGGCGGCGGCTTGTCGTACGTCGTCTTCACACCGCAGTTGTCGATGGTGACCGGGAAGCCCTCGGGGGATGTTGCCGTGCCCTTCGACTCCTGTTCGGTGTCCTGCGACGCGCCGCAGCCGGCGGTCAGCAGGGTTGCCGAGAGGGCGAGGACCGTGACCGCGGCGCGCAGGCCCCGGCGCCGGCGGGCAGGGGGAAAGAGAGGGGGACGGGACATGCCGTCGTACACGTGAAGCCTCCTGGGGAGTCCGCGCTCCTCGGAACGGGCCCGCGACAGGCCAGTGTCCTGACTCCCGGATCGACGCTCCCCCTCCGCCTTCCCGCGCGGCGCGCAGTGGCATGTCGAAGGGGGCACTCCCCGGTCACAGTGGCGGGACCGTGCCGGACTCGCACCGGCTTCCTGTATCCCGTCGCGGTTTTGGTCTAGTGATAGTACGTTTCGCTGAGTTGGCGGCGAAAGGGCGTACGGGCGTCGGGGCCGCACGCCGTTTTTTCCATCCGTGTCAGCCCTCCCGGACCGCCCTCAGGACGAGCCGTTCGGCGTCCTCGTCGTGGGGACGGCCGTCGAATCCCCGCGAAGACCTCCACCTGACTGAATCCGGCTTCCTCGGCCTACCGCCCGGCCGAGCCGCCCTCGACGCCGCCCGCACATCCACGAGCCGGAGTGATACCCACCCGCCGGGACGGGCGGGCTACCGCCGGATGGAATGATGACCGACGACAGGGCGACGGCGGCCCGAGGAAGCCGGTGCGAATCCGGCGCGGTCCCGCCACTGTGATCGGCGAGTGAATCCCGACATGCCACTGCCCCGTAGGGGTGGGAAGGCCGGGCTGAGCTACGACCCGAGAGCCAGGAGACTCACGCGGTCGCCTCCTCACGGACACCGGGGCGGATCTCCCCGGAGACAGGGGCGGTGCGGCGTGCCCGAGAGGCCGACCGAAGAGGCACTCGACAACGAGGTGACCCCGGAGGTGACGGCCCCTGTGCCGTGCCGGGTCGTCGTGTGCAGGGACTGCTGCTGCGGCAGTCCCAAGGTGACCGGTGTCGATCACGCGGGGCAGACGGCCCGTCTGCGCGAGGAGGTGCCCGTGCGCATCTCCGCCTGCCTCGACGTGTGCGACCAGGCCAACGTCATCGTCGTACAACCCTCCGCAGAAGGCCGGGCCGCCGGCGCCCGGCCCATATGGCTGGGACTCGTCAACACCCCGGACGCGACCGAGGACGTCGCCACCTGGGTACGCGCCGGCGGCCCCGGGGTCGCCCCCCGGCCGGAGATCCTCGACCTGCACGCGTTCACGGCGCCGGGGCGCCGTGCGGCTTCCTGAGACCCAAGCCCCGTCGATTCGTGACGCTCGTTGGATGCGGCGGACAGGCACAGGACGTGTCCCACGATGCGGGGTGCAAGGACGCGGACGGCAAGGTCAAGTCCGGTACGGGCGGCGTGTGTTACCTCTGCTTCCCCACCCGCCTCAACGCAGCTCAGAGGCGAGTTCTGAAGTCACTCGGGCTGCTCTGACGCTCCAACGAACGGGCCCCGCACACGCGTTGCGAGGGGCCCGTTCCACCGGGGTGGCGAACTTGCCGTGAACACAAGCGGACCGCCGCCGGCCGGCTACCCCTCGGCAGCGGTGCCGGCGTCGTAGACGAGCAGACCGTCGCTGCGCAGGCGTGCGCCAGGCATCGGGGGGTGGGGTACGAGCCGGCCGTCGTGCATCAGGTGCAGGACGGGTACGTGGCGCGCGAGCGTGGTGAAATCGGCGATGATCCGGCGGTGGCAGCGCCACCAGACGGCCTCGCTGCACATGACCGCCGTCGCCGTCTCGGCTGCCTCGCTCAGCAGCCGGTCCATCGCGGCGAGGAACGGCGGGGTGCGCGAGTACCCGGAGTAGCCCCGGAAGGCAGTGTTCCGCCAGATCACGTCGGGTGAGTCGTCGGGGACGTTCCGGAAGCCGCCCAGGTCCTGCTCCCAGCGATAGCCGATGCCGTACTCCGGCAGCCACTCCTGGAGAGCCTTACGGGCGACGTCCGGATTGTGACGGCTGCCCGGGGCGGTACGGACATCGACCACGGCCTCGACGTCCGCCGCGCGCAGCAGCTTTCCCAGTGCGTCGCGGCGGGCGGTGCTGTGGCCGAAGGTGACAAGTGGGCGGTGAGGCATCCTCTGATCATCGCCGGAACATGGCGCCACCCGCCGGGAGGAGCACCGATGAGCGACGTGCCGCACAGCGACGATGTGATCGGCCCGGAG
This sequence comes from Streptomyces sp., assembly GCA_035556995.1. Taxonomy (GTDB): domain Bacteria; phylum Actinomycetota; class Actinomycetes; order Streptomycetales; family Streptomycetaceae; genus Streptomyces. Next base: position 1,710 of record DATMEI010000133.1, on the reverse strand, counting down.
GAGCGGGAGGCCGTCACCACCGAACTGCTCGGGCAGGCAGAGAGGCTGGATAGGGAGATCGAAGCGGCCGACGAGGCCGAGGCGCGGCTACGCGCGGACTGTGAGCTCGATGCTGCGGATTCGGGTGCGAAGAGCGCGGCGCAGGATCAGCTGCGCAACCAGGCTCGGCAGGCACGGCTCCACCTGGAGCACACCGTCACAGCACTCGGCCGGCTGCGGGACGGCACCTTCGGGATCTGCACAGCCTGTTCCCGACCGATCGGACGGGAACGCGTCATGGCCGTGCCGACCGCAGAGCTGTGCCTCGCATGCCGGCGTCGTCGTGAGGCGGACGGTTCACGATCCGCTGAGGGCTGAGGGCTGAGGGCTGAGGGCTGAGGGCTGAGGGTCCGGGGCCCGTCCGTCAGCCGAGCGGGCAGGTGTCCCGGGACTTCACGATCTGCTCGGTGCGCGGCGGCGGGCAGAGGTCGTCGCCGTAACCGGTGTCGTCGTCGACGAAGCGCTTGAACCAGGCGGTCACCTGCCGGGACACGAGCTTGTCCGGGGGAGTGGCGGCGAAGTGGTCGCCGTTCAGTTCCAGGTACGCCTTCTCCTCGGCGCCGCTCAGCCCTTCGTAGAACGCTTCGGCGTGGTCCGAGGGCGGAGCGATCTCGTCCGTGCTGCCGCCGATGACGAGTGTGGGAGCCGACACCCGCGGCCATTCACCGGTCCCGGAGTACGGGGTCAGCGGCACCACCGCGTTGATCTCCGGCTTGCGGGACGCCGCGAACAGGGCGCCGCCACCGCCCATGGAGTGGCCCAGCACGCCGAGCCGGGAGGCGTCCGCGCGGTCGGCGGCGGCGCTGCGCTCCGTGGCGTAGTCGAGGGCGTGCAGCAGCTGGCGGCCTCGCTGATCGGGCGAGTCCTCCAGCGTCCTGGTGTTGAACGTGATCAGTACGAAGCCGTGTGACGCGAGCAGCTCTCCGTACGGGGTGACCATCGACTCGTCCGCGCCGAGGCCCGGTGAGGCGGCGATCACGCCGTAGTCCCGGCTGTCGTCGTCCGGGTAGTAGACGGTGCCGCTGCCGAAGTCGCCGCCGGTGTCGCCGGCCGGAACGTGCTGGGTGCGCACCTTGTACGGGCCCTTCTGCGAGCCCTTGTACGGGTCCTTCTCCGGCCCGGTGTCGCGTTCCGCTCCGTTGCCGGGGCTGCTTTCCGGCGTGCTCTTCTTCTCGGACGGCTCGCCGGAGCAGCCCATGGCGGCGGCGAGAACGACCGCCGTGAGCAGGCCGACGGCCTTCCGGCCCTTCCTGCCCCTCCGGCTGTTCCCGTCGGTTCCGCCCGTCCCGTCCGTCCCGCTCATTCGGCGTCCTCTTGCGTCAGCGGCAGCGCGTGCCATGCCGACGACCGTACGAACGGCTGACGGCCCCGGCAACCCCCGAGCCCGACCCCGGCCCGGGCGGGGCGGCGGTCTTCACCGCCCCCCCGCCCGGGCCGTCCGGCCGCGCCCTGCTACTTGGCGATCAGTACGAGCGTGGAGCGGCCCTTCAGGGGATAGACAGTCCCCTCTCCTCCGACGAGTTCCTCGGAGCCGGGCGAGGCCATCTGGTCAGGGCCTTCGGCTGCGCCGTCGGTGTCCGTCACGCGGTGCCACTGCTTGCCCTCGCCGGGGGACGGCAGCGTGAAGTCCACGTTCTCCGACCAGCCGTTGTAGCCGACGTACAGGGCGCT
>DATMEI010000132.1:0-2492 GCA_035556995.1 Streptomyces sp. | reverse complement strand
TCACCAGCACGCTGGCCGCGCGGTACCAGTCCGCCAGCTCCTCCTGCCCGACCGGCGGATGGAAGCGCACGATGTCCGAGATGCCGAGCTTCGCGGCGAGCTTGTGCAGCCGCTCGGGTTTGGCGAGTCCGCTGCCGCTGGGGCCGCCCACCACGGGCACCAGCAGCCGGCCGCGCAGCGCCGGCTCCTCGTCCACGAGCAGGGCGGCGGCGCGCAGCAGGATGTCGGGCGCCTTGAGTGGTTGTATCCGGCCGGCGAAGAGAGGGATCAGCGCGTCCTGCGGCAGCCCCAGCCTGGCCCGTGCGGCGGCACGTCCGTCGGCGGGACAGAAGCGTTCCAGGTTGACGCCGGGGTGGACCACGGCCGTACGGACGGGATCGGCGTCGTAGTGCCGGACCAGCTCGCCGGCCTCCTCGGCAGTGTTGGCGATGAGCCGGTCGGCTGCCCGTACGATCTGCGTCTCCCCGATGACGCGGGCTGCGGGCTCCGGGGTGTCGCCGTCGGCGAGGGCGGCGTTCTTCACCTTGGCCATGGTGTGCATGGCGTTCACCAGCGGTACGCCCCAGCGCTGGGCGGCGAGCCAGCCGACGTGGCCCGAGAGCCAGTAGTGGGAGTGGACCAGGTCGTAGTGGCCCGGCCGGTGCCCCGCCCATGCCTGCATCACGCCGTGGGTGAACGCGCAGAGCTGCGCGGGCAGTTCCTCCTTGGCCAGCCCTTCGTACGGTCCCGCGTCGATGTGCCGTACGAGCACGCCGGGCGAGAGCTCGACGCTGGGGGGAAGGGCCGCCGTCGTGGCGCGGGTGAAGATCTCCACCTGGGTGCCGTGCTCGGCCAGCTGTTTGGCGAGCTCGACGATGTAGACGTTCATGCCGCCCGCGTCGCCGGTGCCGGGCTGGTGCAGCGGGGAGGTGTGCACGCTCAGCATGGCCACCCTGCGGGGGCGGCGGAAAGGCCCGTGGAAGCGGTGCCGCGGCCGTTGCTGCTGCGGCAGCCGGGTGCGCCGCTGGCCGAGCCGCGCTATGTACTGGCTCACGGGCTGATGCCTCCTCGAATGACCGGTGACTCCTGTGACTCCTGCGGCTCCTGCGGAGTGCGATGCGGAAGGCCCCGGGTCCCTGAGTCCCAGAACACCGGGGAGTCTGCTTCCCATTTCCGTTTTGCCGAATCGTGACCACGCCGCTCGCGGACGGGCCGCCGGGGCAGCTCTCCGGACGGCCCGGCGGCCCGCTCGCCCGTCGTCCCGTCGGTGCGCGGCTGCCGTCCCTCCCGGCAGCACCCGGTACCCCCGTACGCTCAAGCCATGACCGCCCGCCCCCCTGCCCGCCCCGTCGGGACGGTGACGCGCGGGACGACCAACCCCAACAGGCTGCGCCGCATGGACCGCTGGCTCGCCGCCGTGCACGGTCCCGCGCTGCACCGCTCCCCCGGCCCGCGCCTCGCCGTCGATCTCGGTTACGGCGCCTCGCCCTGGACCGCCGTCGAACTGCTGCACAGGCTGCGCACAGTGCACACCGGTGTCCATGTCACCGGTGTGGAGATCGATCCGGAGCGGGTCGCGGCTGCGCGCCCGTACGAGCGCGAGGGGCTGACCTTCGTGCGCGGCGGCTTCGAGGTCCCCCTCCCGGGCGGAGCACGGCCGGTGCTGATCCGTGCCGCCAACGTGTTGCGTCAGTACGAGGAGGCGGAGGTCGCCCCGGTGTGGGCCCGCCTGTGCGCACGGCTGGCGGAGGACGGACTGCTCGTCGACGGCACCTGCGACGAGATCGGACGGCGTCACGTGTGGGTGGCGCTCGGGCCGGAAGGGCCGCGCACGGTCACCTTCGCCGCCCGGCTCGGCTCACTGTCCGTACCGTCCGACCTGGCGGAGCGGCTGCCGAAGGCGCTCATCCACCGGAACGTCCCGGGGGAACCGGTCCACGCCTTCCTCCGCGACTTCGACCGCGCGTGGGCGGCGGCGGCACCGTACGGAGCGTTGAGCGCCCGGCAGCGCTGGATACGGGCCGTGCACTCCCTGGCGCACGACTGGCCCGTCGCCGGCACGCCTCAGCGCTGGCGGCAGGGCGAGGTCACCGTCGGCTGGCACGCTCTCGCCCCACGCGGGAGCTGACCGGGAGGGACGGAGGGACACCGACAGCCGGTCACAACCGGCCGCCGGTCACAACCGGTCGCCGGTCACAACCGGTCGCCGGTCATAGCCGGCAGCAGGTCACAGCACCTGCGACACGGTTCGATGCCACAGCCGGCCGAAGCTGACGCAGGCCGCGTCCGCCGCCTGCCGCTGGTCCGCGTGCAGCACGCCGAGCGCATAGGCGGTGACGGGCGCGATACGGGGCGTACGGGCCGCGGCGGCTGCCGCTTCCGCCGCCTCCACCGCATCGCGGTGCTCCCCGAGGGCGGCGCTCGCCGACGCCAGCCGCGCCCGCGCACCCCCCTCGCCGCCCGCGCCGTCCTCCCCGTCGTCGGACGCGCCCCGCAGCAGGACCTCTTCGGCA
>DATMEI010000131.1:0-10654 GCA_035556995.1 Streptomyces sp. | reverse complement strand
ACCGCCGCACGCGCCAAGACCGCGCAGGATCTGGGCATCGAACTGCGGCCACTGGTGGAGGAGCACACAACGGAGGTCAAGCGTTCACGTCCGGGCGACTGGCTGGAGAGCAGCCCCGTCTTCACGGTGCTGATCGGCCTGCTCGGACTGTGGTATCTGGTACGCCACTTCGCGGCCGCCGAGGGAAATCCGATCGCGGCGCTCGACCTGAACACCGTCAACCTCATCCTGCTGCTGCTCGCCCTGTGCCTGCACTGGCGTCCGATACGCATGGTGGACGCGGTACGGCGAGGCGCGCCGGCGGCATCCGGGGTGCTGCTGCAATTCCCGCTGTACGGCGGGATCTTCGGCATGATCGCGTTCACCGGCATCTCCAAGCAGGTGGCCGGCTGGCTGGTGAGCGTCTCCAACGAGGTGATCTTCGCGCCGCTCATCGCGGTCTACTCCGCCGTGCTCGGCGTCTTCGTCCCCAGCGGCGGCAGCAAGTGGGTCATCGAGGCGCCGTACGTGATCGACGCGGCGAACCAACTGCACGTCAACCAGGGCTGGATGGTGGTCGTCTACGACCTGGGCGAGGCGTCGGCGAATCTGCTGCAGCCGTTCTGGATGCTTCCCACGCTGGCGATCCTGGGGCTGAAGGCCCGGGACATCATGGGGTACACGTTCGCGATGTTCCTGGCCTGCTTCCCCGTGGTGCTGGTACTGGTGACGGTCTTCGCCGGGACACTGCCCTTCCCGTAAGCCGCGGCGCGCACCCCGCATCACGCGTCGCGCACCGGCCGGGGCAGGTGTCCCGGCCGGTGCGCCGATGTCAGGGTGTGCCCATGCCTGAGACCGAGACCCAGACCCAGACCGGAACCCGGACCGGGATTCTGACCGTGCTGACCACGACCGACAGTGAAGAGAAGGCGCGCGGGCTGGCGGCCGGTGCCGTAGAGCAGCGTGTCGCCGCCTGTGCGCAGATCAGCGCGCCCGTCACTTCTGTCTACCGGTGGGAGGGCGCCGTACAGAACGACCCTGAGTGGCAAGTGCTGTTCAAGACGAGCACGGCCCGCTACGACGCGCTGGAGGCGTACCTGCGGGAGGCACACGACTACGACGTGCCGGAGATCATCGCGACGCCCGTGGTGCGCGGTGGCGCCGACTACCTCGCATGGGTCGCGGAGGAGACGGACGCCCCCGGGGCCCGGCCCCCCGGATGACTCGCCGGATGACTTGATTCCGGCATCCCGGGGGCGAACGGTGCGGCTGGACGCGCCTGTTCAGCCCTGCTGCTGGGCGGCGTTCACGTCCATCCACACGAACTCCCAGTGGTGGTCGTCGAGGTCGTAGAAGCTGCGCGAGTACATGAAGCCGTAGTCCAGGGTGTCGCCGGCGGGCTGTCCGCCGGCAGCGAGTGCCTTGTCGGCCAGTTCGTCGACCTGTGCTCTCCCCTCGGCACTCAGGGCGATCATCACTTCGGTGCCGGTACGCGAGTCGGCGATTCCCTTCTTCGTGAACGACTTGAAGAAGGGCTCCGTGAGCAGCATGGCGAAGATGTCGTCGCTGATGACGAGGCATGCGGCGTTCTCGTCGCTGAACTCCGGGTTGACGGAGTAGCCGAGCTGCGAGAAGAACTCCTTGGACTTGGAGAGGTCTTTCACCGGGAGGTTGACGAAGATCTTCGTTGACATGGGACGGCACCCTTCTCGTATCGCGTCCGGTTCTCCCGGGCCGCGCTCTGTCCGATGAAGGGTGAGACCGGCAGTCCGGCGGTAACTCATCGGTGCCGCGGCGAGATTCAGGGAAAACCGTGCTGCGCCGGGAAGCGGAGGCAGCGCCCCGGCTATGACCGGCGCAGCAGCAGCGTGACGAATCCGAGCACCCCGCGATAGCCGTTCAGCCAGCCGTCCCGGTGCGCTTGCGCGGCCTCGCGGGCCGTTTCGCCGCCGGGGTCACGGGGGTTGTCCAGGGCCCAGCGGGCCAGCGAACCCGTCCACGACCATTCGTAGTCGTCCCACTCCTCGAGGGTGCTGACGTGCCCGTACACGGGGGTCCAGCCGTCTGCCGTGACGCGGTCGACCGTCGTGGCGAGATCGTCGAATTCGTCGGGGGAGCCGTCCAGGGCGGCGAGAGCGGCGGGGGTGGGTTCGCACTCCCAGAAGCCCTCGCCGACCAGGACGCAGCCGGCCGGGCCCAGATGTGCGCGGGCTGCCGTGAGGGCGGGCGTCAAGCCGCCGAAGGCGTGCGTGGCACCGACGTCGAGCACCAGGTCGAAGGTGTGCGGCGCGGTGAACTGCCTCGCGTCCTGGTCGTGCAGGGTCAGCCGGTCGTCGAGCCCCGCCGCTGCGGACGCGTCACGGGCCTTGGCGAGTGCGGAGGGGGAGAGATCGACGCCGTCGGCGCGTGTGCCGGGACGTCCGCTCAGTGCGCGGATCAGCCATTCACCCTCCCCGCAGCCGAGGTCGAGCACGCGCTCGTCACCGCGGGGCAGAGCACGCTGCAGCAGCTGCTGCACCGACATGTCGCTGAGCGGCGCGGCGATCGGATGGTCCTGATGGGCGAGCGTGCTGAGCAGTTGACGGTCCATGGCAGAAGTCTGTCGGCGGTCCCGGCCGGCGTCTCGTGAGTTTCCGCAGGCCCACAGCGGGTCGGGCGAGCGGAGCGGGGCGCGGCTCAGCGGGCGTTCTCGTCATCCGGCCCCGGCCGGCGTCCCGTTCGCGCCCGCATCCGCCAACGCACGTTCCACGCCGGGTTCGTGCGGCCCGAGAAAGTGCGGATCCGGGGTGAGTGCGGCGTCGAACGCGGCCTTGGCGGCGCCGGGGATCTCCCGCACACCACCCGCGTACCAGGTGACGTCTCGCGGCTCCGGCACCGCGACACCGTGTGACTCGATTCCGGCGGCGCGGCACAGAGCGGTCGCACGCCGGATGTGGAAGTCCTGACTGACGAGCAGTGCGTTGCGTACGCCGAAGACACGGGCGGCGCGTGTGCACGAGTCCCAGGTGTCGAAGCCCGCGTAGTCCGCGATGATGCGGCGGTCCGGAACACCACGGGCGGCGAGATAGCGCCGCATGGCGTCGGGCTCGTCGTACTCCTCGCGGCTGTTGTCTCCCGAGACGAGCACTGCGTGGACCTTTCCGCTCTCGTACAGCCCGGCGGCGGTGTCCAGCCTGTGCGCGAGGTACGGGGACGGCTCGCCGTTCCACAGCCCGGCGCCGAAGACGAGAGCGACGGGTGCGGAGGGGGCGCCGGCCGCGCCGGTGCGCAGGCCGTCCGTCGACAGCCGAAGCCACGTTGCGGGCAGCAGAGCCAGCACGCAGCACAGCATCAAGGTCTGTACGGCACGCCGACGGCCCCGGAGAGTCCGCAACGAATCGAGGATCTGTCCGGACGCGTCGGAGGTGCGGGCGGGCAGGCGGCGCAGGGCTCGCACGAGGCGCCCGGCTGCGCGTCCGGCGCGTGCTGTGAGTTGCCTGCGTCGTGCGTACATGACTGGGGTGACGCGTTACGCGAGAGCCCGGTTGCGCGCTGCGCATTGGGGCACGGGGCACTGCGCACCTGCGGAGCGAGGAGCCGGGCGGGCGGCTAGGGAGCCGGTGCCGGCGCCGGTGCGAGCTCCACACGTACCGCGCAGACCTTGAACTCCGGCATCCGCGAGGCCGGATCGAGGGCCGGGTTGGTGAGCGTGTTGGCCCGGCCCTCCCCGTACCAGTGGAAGGGCATGAAGACCGTGTCCGCACGTATGCCGCGGGTGACGCGGGCCGGTGCCACGGCCCGTCCGCGCCGGGAGACCACCGCGAGCCGGTCCCCGTCCACGGCGCCCAACTGCCCCGCCAGGCGCGGATGGAGCTCGACGAAGGGGCCGGGCGCGGCGGTGTTGAGCGCGTCGACGCGGCGCGTCTGCGCACCCGACTGGTACTGGGCGAGTACACGGCCGGTGGTCAGACGCAACGGAAACTCCGCATCCGGCTCCTCGGCGGCCGGACGGTGCACCACAGGGACGAAGCGTGCGCGGCCGTCAGGTGTGGCGAAACGGTCGAGGAAGAGCCGCGGGGTTCCGGGGTGCGCGGTGGTCTGCGTCTCCTGCTCCGCGTCGTCAGCGGTGTCCGGACAGGGCCAGAAGACGCCGTCCTCCGCGGCGATGCGCGCGTAGGTGATCCCCGAATAGTCCGCGGGGCCGCCCGCCGAGGCCCGGCACAGCTCGTCGAAGACCTCTTCCGGCGCGGTGGGGAAGCCCTTCTCCCAACCCAGCCGCGCCGCCAGCTCGTTGAGCACGCCGAGGTCCGTACGTACGCCCGCGGGCGGGTCGATCGCCTTGCGGCGCAGCAGCACCCGGCCCTCCAGGTTCGTCGTGGTGCCGGTCTCCTCGGCCCACTGGGTCACTGGCAGAACCACATCGGCGAGCTGCGCGGACTCCGAGAGAACCACGTCGCACACGGCGAGGAAGTCCAGTGAGCGCAGCCGCTCTTCCACGTGGGCGGCGCGCGGGGCGGAGACGGCGGGGTTCGAGCCCATCAGCAGCAGTGTGCGTATGTCGCTGCCGAGCGCGTCCAGCAGTTCGTACGCGCTGCGCCCCGGACCCGGCAGTACGGCGGGGTCGACGCCCCACACCTGCGCCACGTGTGCGCGGGCAGCGGGATCGTCCAGCTTGCGGTAGCCGGGCAACTGGTCGGCCTTCTGGCCGTGTTCACGCCCGCCCTGTCCGTTGCCCTGCCCCGTCAGACAGCCGTACCCGGACAGGGGCCGCCCGGCGCGTCCCGTCGCGAGGCACAGATTGATCCAGGCGCTGACCGTGTCGGTGCCCTTCGACTGCTGCTCGGGGCCGCGTGCGGTGAGCACCATGGCGCTCTCGGTGTCGCAGAAGAGCCGTACGGCTTGGCGCAGTTCGGGAACGGACACTCCGCTGATCCGTTCGACGAGTTCCGGCCAGTGCGCCATCGCCGCACTGCGCACGTCCGGCCAGCCGCTGGTCCTTGCGTCGATGAACTCCTGGTCCAGCCTGCCCTCGGCGACGACCAGGTGCAGCAGTCCCAGCGCGAGGGCCAGATCGGTTCCGGGCCGCGGGGATAGGTGCAGGTCGGCCTGTTCGGCGGTGCGGGTGCGCCGGGGATCGATGACGATCAACTTGCCCCCGTTCTCTCGCAGTTCGGTCAGGTGGCGCAGCGCGGGCGGCATCGTCTCCGCGAGGTTGGAGCCGACGAGGATGACGCAGCCCGTACGTGCGACGTCCGACAGGGGGAAGGGCAGCCCCCGGTCGACGCCGAAGGCCCTGGTTCCGGCAGCGGCGGCCGAGGACATGCAGAAACGGCCGTTGTAGTCGATCTGGGAGGTGCCCAGCACCAGCCGGGCGAACTTGCCCAGCGCGTACGCCTTCTCGTTCGTCAGCCCGCCACCGCCGAAGACGCCCACCGCGTGCGGGCCGTGCGTGCGGCGCGTACGGTCCAGCCGCGCGGCGATCAGGCCGAGCGCCTCCTCCCACGTCGCGGGCTCCAGTTCGCCGGAGGAGCGGCGGCGTACGAGCGGCTCGGTGAGGCGTACGTGCGAGGCGAGCACGGCGGGCGCCGTCCAGCCCTTGCCGCACAGCGCGCCCCTGTTCACGGGGAACGCGGGGCGCTCGACGACCTCGATGGCCGCCCCCGTGCCTTGAGTTCCCCGGCCTTCGGGCACCGGCTGCAGTGTCATGCCGCACTGGAGCGCGCAGTACGGACAGTGCGTGTCGGTTCCGGAAGGGGCGACTGCGGGGTTCTCGTGCATGGCCACAGGATGAAGCGCGCCTGTTACGGGCGACGGCCGCCCCGGTTACACGCCCGGCAAGCGGCCCTCAGCGCCGCACCCGCTCCCCGGTGAGGTGCGCGCTGTGAGCCCGCCGCAACGGGACGTGATTCCGGCGCAACGGCACGGCAATCACCGCTCGGCAGACTCGCTCCATGACGGTGACGCCCTCATCGCACCCCGGCCCCGCCCCAGACCGCCTCGACAGTACGGCGCAGCTCATGACCCGGTTCACCGCTCAGCTCCACACCCAGCTCCGGTCGATACGGCCGCCCCGCCCGCTGCCGGCGTGCGCGGATGCGGGCGCGCCTGTGCTCGTCGCTGTCGCACACGGCTCACGTGATCCCGCGGCGCAGCGCACCGTCGAGACGCTCCTCGCCTCCGTACGGGCGATGCGACCCGGACTCCGCGTCGAACTCGGCCACATCGAACTGAACGAACCCGCACTGTCCCGCAGCCTCACCGGCCTCCCCGCCGGGGGTGAAGCGGTGCTCGTGCCGCTGCTCTTCGGACGCGGACACCATGTGAAGCACGACATTCCGCGGGCGCTGGCAGGCGCGTCTCACCTTCGTGCAACCGTCGCGCAGCCGCTCGGACCGCATCCGCTGCTCGCCGCGGCACTGCACGACAGGCTGCGGGAGGCGGGCTGGCCGGACCCCGAAGGCTCCGACTGGCCGGACCCCGCAGACACCGACTGGCCGGACCCCGAAGGCACCGGCTCCGCCGCCGTCGTGCTGGCCACCGCCGGGTCCCGCGACCCCGAGTCGGCCGCCGGGGCCGAGCGCACCGCGGAACAGCTGCACGAACGTCTCAGCGGAGCTGCGCCGGTGCCGGTGCTCTGCGCGTACGCCTCAGCAGCCCGCCCGACGGTCGCCGAAGCCGTACAGCAGCTGCGTGCCGACGGACACAGCCGTATAGCCGTCGCCTCCTGCTTCACCGCTCCCGGCCACTTCGCCGCCCGGTGCGCCGCGGAAGCACCATGGATCGCGGCGGCCCCGCTCGGTGCGCATCCCGCGCTGGCTCAGCTCGTGCTGCACCGCTTCGACGAGGCCCGGGCCGCGGCCGGCCGCAGTGCGGGTGCCGGTGCAGATGCCGTTGCTGCTGTCGGCGCTGGAGCCGGTGCTGCAGCCGGTGCAGGCAACGCCACCGCAGGTGTCTCTCTCGTACGGGCATAGGGCCCCCGCACTCCGCTGCCGTTACCGTCGGCGTATGCACGGCACGTACGACACAGAGGTCACCGGCGGACGCTCCGCCCCCTACGACCTGTCCGACATCGAACGCTGGGCGCCCGAGCCCGACAAACGCCCGGGCCGTACCGCTTTCCAGCGTGACCGTGCACGAGTGCTGCATTCGGCTGCGCTGCGGCGGCTCGCGGGCAAGACCCAGGTGGTCGCGCCGGGGTCGAGCGCACAGGACTGGGACGCCAGCCCGCGCACCCGGCTCACACACTCACTGGAGTGCGCTCAGGTGGGGCGTGAACTGGGAGCCGCGCTCGGCTGCGACCCCGATCTGGTGGAGGTCGCCTGTCTGGCACACGACCTCGGCCATCCGCCCTTCGGGCACAACGGCGAACGCGTGCTCAGCGAGATCGCCGAGCCGTGCGGCGGGTTCGAGGGCAACGCGCAGTCGCTGCGGCTGCTGTCCCGGCTGGAGCCCAAGCGCTTCCTGGAGGTGGAGCCCGACCCGGACCTTGACCCAGACAGCAGCCACGGCAGTGTGACCCGCGTCTCCGTGGGCCTCAACCTCACCCGGGCCGCACTGGACGCGGCGACCAAGTACCCCTGGACGCACGGCGGTCACCCGACCGACCCGGACTCGCCCAAGTTCGGCGTCTACCCGGACGACCTGCCTGTCTTCCGGTGGTTCCGGCGCGGCGCGCCGGACGACCGCAAGTGCTTCGAGGCGCAGGTCATGGACTGGTCCGACGACGTGGCCTACTCCGTGCACGACGTGGAGGACGGCCTGCACGCCGGACACCTGGACCCCAACATGCTGCTCGCCGATCCGGAACGGCGTGACATCTTCGCCGTCACCGCAGCCCATTACGCACCGGACGCCGACGATGCCGAACTGGCCGCCGCACTCGACCGGTTGCTGGAGCAGGAATGGTGGCCGCACAGCTACGACGGTTCGGCAGTCGCCCAGGCCCGGCTCAAGGACGCGACCAGTCAGCTGATCGGCCGGTTCTGCCTCGCCGCTGAGGGTGCGACACGGATCGCCTTCGGTTCCGGCAGGCTCACCCGCTACGCGGCGGAACTGGTCGTGCCCCGCGAGGTGCGGCTGGAGTGCGCGGTGCTCAAGGCCGTCGCCGACCGCTACGTGCTGCAGCGTCCCGACCTGGAACGCCTGCGGGCCGACCAGCGCGTCGTGCTCGGTGAACTCGCGGCGGAACTGACCGCCCGTGCGCCCGAGGGACTCGACCCGCAGTTCCGCGCGCTCTTCGCGGAGGCGGGCAGCGACACGGCCCGGCTCCGGGTCGTCGTCGACCAGATGTCCGCACTGACCGACGTCTCTGCCCGCTCACTGCACAAACGCATGACGCGCGACCGGTAGGCCCCTCCCGCCCACGGCCACGCCCGCTCCGCGCCACGCCGCTGCCCGGGGGCCTCTTCCCGCTGCCCTCCCGATGCGGGACGCTCACTCTTGACGCATTCCGTCGGGGGGACAGCGAGGAGGAGCCAAGTGGTCGACGCACACCGGACGTTCGTCATCGTCGGTGGAGGGCTTGCGGGTTCGAAAGCAGCCGAAGCCCTGCGAGCGGAAGGCTTCACCGGCCGGGTGATCCTGATCGGCGACGAACGTGATCACCCTTATGAGCGCCCACCGCTCTCCAAGGGGTATCTGACCGGTGCCGACGACCGTGACAGCGTCTTCGTGCACGAGCCGGCCTGGTACGCCGGTGCCGACATCGAACTCCACCTCGGCCAGACCGTCGTCGGACTCGACCGGGCCGACAAGACCCTGCGGCTGGGCGTCGGAACCCGCGTGCACTACGACACGCTGCTGCTCGCCACCGGCGCCGAGCCGCGCCGCCTGGACATCCCAGGCACCGGCCACGTCGGCGTCCACCACCTGCGACGGCTCGCCCACGCGGACCGGCTGCGCGGACGGCTGACGGCGCTCGGGCAGGAGAACGGGCAGCTGGTCATCGCCGGAGCCGGCTGGATCGGTCTCGAAGTCGCCGCAGCCGCACGGTCGTACGGCGCCGAGGTCACCGTCATCGAGCCGGAACCCACTCCTCTGCACACCGTCATCGGCCCCGAGATGGGCACGCTCTTCGCCGATCTGCACCAAGAGCACGGTGTGCGCTTCCACTTCGGGGCGCGGCTCGCGGAGATCGTCGGGCAGGACGGGATGGTGCAGAGCGTACGGACGGACGACGCCGACGAGCATCCCGCGCACGACGTGCTCGCCGCCATCGGTGCTGCTCCCCGCACCGCACTCGCCGAGTCGGCCGGGCTGGAACTGGCACCCGGCCCGGGCGGAGGCATCGCCGTGGACTCCTCCCTGCGCACCTCCGACCCCGACATCTATGCGGCCGGCGACGTCGCCTCCATGGCATACCAGTCGCTTCACGCCACCGGGCCGGCCTCGGGGGAGAAGTCGCTGAGGGTCGAGCACTGGGCGAACGCGCTCAACAGCGGCCCTGCGGCTGCCCGGGCGATGCTGGGCCGCGACGTCACGTACGACCGGGTGCCCTACTTCTTCTCCGACCAGTACGACGTAGGCCTGGAGTATTCCGGTTACGCGCCGCCCGGCACCTACGACCAGGTCGTGTGCCGTGGGGACGTCGCGAAGCGTGAGTTCATCGCGTTCTGGCTGCGGGACAACCATGTGCTGGCGGGGATGAACATGAACGTATGGGACGTCACCGCTCCCGTTCAGGAGCTGATCCGCTCGAAGTCCCCCGTCGATCCTGACGCCCTCGCCGACCCCGACGTGCCGCTGTCCGCGCTGAGCGGCGGAGGCGGGGGCGCGCCCAAGGGGTGACGGTCCGGGGGCCGCCCCGGACCGGTCCCAGGTCGCCCCCGGTCGCCAACGCCCAAGCACCGGGCGCCAGTTGCCCGTCAGCACGGCGGCAGTCGTCCAGCAGCCGTACGGCAGGTCCCCTTCACCCCTCCCGCGGCGGACGGGGTGTCGGCGGCCGGCCGTACAATTCCCGGGTGGCTGGCAGGATCAATGACGAGGACGTGAAGGCTGTACGGGATGCTGTCCCGATCGACGCCGTCGTCTCCGAATACCTCCAGCTGCGCCCCGCGGGCGGCGGCAACCTCAAGGGTCTGTGCCCCTTCCACGACGAGAAGTCGCCCTCCTTCCACGTCAGCGTGAGCAAGGGCGTCTTCCACTGCTTCGGCTGCCAGGAGGGCGGGGACACCCTCGATTTCGTGATGAAGGTCGACCACCTGTCCTTCTCCGAATCCGTCGAGCGGCTCGCCGCCCAGGCAGGCATCACGCTGCGGTACGAGGAGGGCGGGTACGGCAGGGCCAGCCAGCAGGGCGAGCGCACCCGCCTTGTCGAGGCGCACAAAGTGGCCGCGCAGTTCTATGTGGAGCAACTGCAGGGCGCGGAGGCCGAGATCGGCCGCCGTTTCCTCGACGAGCGCGGTTTCCAGCAGTCCGCGGCCGAGCACTTCGGCGTCGGGTACGCACCGGCAGGATGGGACCACCTGGTGCGTTTCCTGCGGGGCAAGGGCTTCTCCGACAAGGAGCTGATCCTCTCCGGGCTCGCCCAGGAGTCACGTAACGGCCGCCCCATCGACCGTTTCCGCGGCAGGCTGATGTGGCCCATCAGGGACATCACCGGCGACGTGGTCGGCTTCGGCGCCCGCAAGCTGAGGGACGACGACAACGGCCCCAAGTACCTCAACACCCCCGAGACGCCGATCTACCACAAGTCGCA
>DATMEI010000130.1:0-5163 GCA_035556995.1 Streptomyces sp. | reverse complement strand
CTGGCCTCCGCGGTCGGCATGGACAAGGAGTACATGAAGCGGGTCTTCGCCTCCTTCGGACTGCCTGTCGGCCCGTACGTCACCATCCGCCCCCGCGAATGGACGGCGGACCCGGGTGCGGCACGCAAGCGGATCGTGGACCTGGCGGGCGAGCACGGCTGGCCGTTGTTCGTGAAGCCCGCCCGTGGGGGCTCCTCGATGGGCATCAGCAAGGTCGACGACCTCGGCGGACTGGAGGACGCGATCGCCGAAGCGCAGCGCCACGACCCGAAGGTGGTCGTGGAATCGCTGCTGAGCGGACGCGAGATCGAGTGCGGTGTGCTGGAGTTCGAGGACGGGCCGCGTGCGAGCGTCCCGGCCGAGATCCCGCCCGTGAGCGCGCACGACTTCTACGACTTCGAAGCCAAGTACATCGACTCCGCCTCGGGCATCGTGCCCGCCCCGCTGAGCCCCGAGGAGACCGCACGGGTCCAGGAGCTGGCGGTACGGGCCTTCGAGGCCGCCTCCTGCGAAGGGCTGGTCCGCGCGGACTTCTTCCGTACGGACGACGGCGAGTTCGTCATCAACGAGATCAACACGATGCCCGGGTTCACCCCCATCTCCATGTATCCGCGGATGTGGCAGAAGAGCGGCGTCAGCTATGCCGAACTCGTCGACCGGCTCATCCAGGCGGCGCTGCGGCGCGAGACAGGCCTGCGCTGAGCCCTCGCCCTCGGTACGTGCGGGCTAGGAGCGGACCGGCACCGAAGTGCGTACGGCCTTCGCCATGTCCGGGAGCGCGTCGATCTCGGGTGCGTAAGTGCCGGGGACCGTCAACTCGACGTTCGCAGCACGGTCCGTGGTGGTGAAGCGGTAGCCGTCGTCGCGCTTCTCCAGCAGCCAGGAGACGCCGTTGACTTCCGCCGCCTCCGCCGTGGGGTTGTAATGTTCACTGCCGGGCGAGAGCTTCTCGGGGCGCGGCACTCCGCAGCGCAGTTCGATGGCCGGATCGCCCCACGCCGCGGTGTACTTCGAGACGGGGTCGAGCGTGATCCGCTGCTGCCCGTCCACGCGCTTCGGCAGCCGGTCGTGCAGCGAGCGGCACGTTGCGGCAGCCTTGCCGGAGGGGCTGGGCGCCGCCGGACCACCGTCGTCCATGGCCACGCAACCCGCAGCGGCCAGGACGGCGACGGTGACGGCGAACGACGCCCGGGAATACGAGGTGTTCACCGGGCGAGCATACGGGGGAGCTAGAGATGAACGATCGGACAGGTCAGAGTCCGCGTGATGCCGTCGACCTTCTGGATTTTGGCGACGACCATGCGTCCGAGCTCGTCGACACTGTCGGCCTGAGCGCGCACGATCACGTCGTACGGGCCCGTCACATCCTCTGCGTGCAGAATGCCGGAAAGCTTGGCGATGAATTCGGCGACGGTCGATGCCTTGCCGACCTCGGTCTGGATCAGGATGTACGCCTGTACCACGGAACCTCCAGGGCGGCTACGAGGATCATGGGGGGAGAGGGGACGCCACGGTACCGCGTCGCCGCTACCGCGCGGGAGACCTGCCGCACTGTCGGTAACGGCGGATCGGCTTCCGGGAGGCCGCCGCTGGTACCGGTGCGGCTGCCGCTCGTGCCGGTGCGGCTGTCGCGGTGCGGGGCGGGGGACCGTAGCGCACACGGCGTCGAAGCGTTCACGCAGACGGTGACAGGCGAAGGGGCACAGGGATGCATCTGAGCGGGGAATACCACGGGGGGCGTCCACGGACGCCCGGCACCGTCGGGGAGCTCGGAGAGTTCGGCCTGATCAGGGAGTTGACCTCCCGCCTCACCACAACCCCCGCCGTACGCATCGGTCCCGGCGACGACGCGGCGGTGGTCTCCGCGCCGGACCGCAGGGTCGTCGCGACGACCGACATCCTGCTGGAGGGGCGGCACTTCCGGCGCGACTGGTCCACCGCCTACGACGTCGGGCGCAAGGCCGCCGCGGAGAACCTCGCGGACATCGCAGCGATGGGCGCCGTGCCCACGGCACTGCTGCTCGGACTCGTCGTCCCCGCCGAACTCCCCGCGAACTGGCCGATGGAGCTCATGGACGGCATCCGGGACGAGGCCCAGGTCGCGTCCGCCGCAGTCGTCGGCGGCGACGTCGTACGCGGCGACACCATCACCGTCTCCATCACCGCGCTCGGCGACATGCGGGGCAGGGAACCGGTGACCCGCTTCGGCGCCAGGCCCGGCGACATCGTCGCCTTCACAGGCTGGCTCGGCTGGTCGGCCGCCGGACACGCGGTGCTCTCCCGCGGCTTCCGCTCGCCGCGTGCCTTCGTGGAGGCGCACCGCCGGCCCGAACCGCCCTACCACGCCGGTCCCGCTGCCGCCGGACTCGGTGCCACCGCTATGACCGACGTCAGCGACGGTCTCGTCGCGGACCTCGGCCATATCGCGGAGGCCAGCAAGGTCCGTATCGACCTTCGCTCCGCCGATCTGGACGTGCCCGCGCAGATGTCGGACATCGGGCAGGCCGTCGGCATCGACCCGCTGCACTGGGTGCTCACCGGGGGCGAGGACCACGCGCTCGTGGCGACCTTCCCGGCGGACGCGAAACTCCCCGCGCGCTGGCGCAAGATCGGCGAAGTGCTCTCGCCGTCGGCCCAGCCACAGGTGACGGTGGACGGCGCGGCGTGGGAGAAGGCAGGCGGCTGGGACCACTTCGGGGACGAGGAGGAGAGCTGAGAGCTGCCCGGGAGGGGAGCTGAGGCCGCCCTTCGTCCGTGCCCCGGCTACCGTCTAGGCATGGACACACCCGCGCACCCGGCGCAGCCCGTACGGCCGGTTCCGCCCGAACAGCCCCAGCAGCTCAAGTCCCCCCAGCCGGAGGCCGGCCCGGGCTCCGCCCCCTTCGTGCCGCCGCGCGTGCTGACGATCGCTGGTTCCGACTCCGGCGGAGGCGCGGGAATCCAGGCCGATCTGAAGACGATGATGGCGCTGGGCACCCACGGCATGAGCGTCGTCGCAGCTGTGACAGCGCAGAACTCCCTTGGCGTGCAGGGCTACTGGGAACTTCCGGCCGAGTCAGTACGCGCCCAGTTCCGCAGCGTCGTCGACGACATCGGCGTACAGGCGCTCAAGACCGGGATGCTGGCGTCGGCGGAGCTGGTCGAGACGGTGGCCGGGCTGCTCGCAGGGGCAGAGGCTCCCGTCGTCGTCGACCCGGTGGGCGTCTCCAAGCACGGCGACTCGCTCCTCGCCCAGGACGCCCTGGATTCCGTCCGCACCAAACTGCTGCCGACGGCGACCGTCGTCACGCCCAACCTCGATGAGGTCACGCAGCTGACGGGCGTACGCGTCTCCACCGAGGCCGGCATGCGGGAGGCCGCGGCGGCGATGCTCGCGTACGGGCCCCGATGGGCGCTGATCAAGGGCGGGCACCTCCACGCGAGCCCCTCCGGCCATGCGGGGAGCACACGGGGCGAGGCCGTAGACCTCCTCACGGACGGCGCCGAGGAGCACTGGCTGCGCGCTCCCCGTTACGACAACCGCCACACGCACGGCACCGGTTGCACCCTCGCCAGCGCCCTCGCGGCGCTGCTTGCGTGCGGCCGGTCCGTACCGGAGGCGGCGGCCGAGGCGAAGGAGTACGTCACGAGGGCGATCGAAGCCGGATTCCCTCTGGGGGCCGGGCTGGGCCCGGTGGACCACGCCTGGCGGCTGCGCGCGCATGAGCGTACGCGCACACGTGAGGGCCGATGAGATCTGCGTCCGACGGGACGGACCGGGACTGGGACCGGGACCGTTCCGGCACGCACAAAGCCGGTCCGTCGCAGGACGGACCGGCTTTGAAGCAACCAGCTAGGTGGCCGCGCTGCGATTGCTAGCGCGAGACCTTGCCGGCCTTGATGCACGAGGTGCAGGCGTTGAGGCGCTTCGGCGTCCCCTTGACCACTGCACGCACGCGCTGGATGTTCGGGTTCCAGCGGCGCGGGGTGCGGCGGTGCGAGTGGGAGATGCTGTTGCCGAAGCCCGGCCCCTTGCCGCAGACGTCGCAGTTGGCAGCCACGGGTCACTCCAAAGACTTCAGATGCATGTACGGAAAATCCCGGCGACGCAGGCACAGTGAACGACCGGCACTGCCAGGGAGGTAATGAGCCCGATAGTCATCAGGCAACCGGAGCAGCATACAACGCCTGCTCACGAACAGCGAAACCAGCACAGGAAGCACAGGCCCACCCCCAGGCCCTGGGACCGGTACGGTTCCGCTTCTGCCACTCTCCTCTAGCCTTCGGGAAGTCGTCATCGTCACAGACGCAGGAGGTTCTCACGTGCCGCAGCCGTTCGACTCCACAGTGGTACGGGCATGGGTCACGCTCGCCCTGGAGGCCATCGGCGAAGGCCGTGAAGAGATCGACGCGATCAACGTCTTCCCCGTCGCGGACGGCGACACCGGCACCAATCTCCACCGGACTGTGGACGCGGCAGCACAGGGCATCGAGCGCGGAGCGGACGGCCCGGCGGCGCCGGTGCTGCGTGCCCTCGCCCGCGGAGCACTGCTCGGTGCGTGCGGCAATTCCGGCACGATCCTGGCCCAGCTTCTGCGCGGTATGGCTGAGGTGTACGGGGAGGCGGAGGCCGCGCGGCAGACCCGCCGGGCCGAGGAGACCGGAGCCGGAGGTACGGCGGCCGAAGGTTCTGGAGACGCCCAAGTCGACGGTGACGGGCGGTTGTTGGCAGGCGCGCTGCGCCGAGCCGCCGAGTCCGCGTACGAGGCGGTCGCCCGCCCCGTCGAGGGAACGATGCTGACGGTGGCGAGGGCCGCCGCCGAGGCCGCCGGACGCGAGGCCGCCGACCACGCGGACGCACCGCCCGCGACGGTGGCACGCGCCGCGCACGAGGGTGCCCGTGCCGCACTGGCGGCGACCACCGGACAACTCGACGTCCTGCGCCGGGCCGGAGTCGTCGACGCCGGCGGCAGCGGCCTGGTCGCGGTGCTCGGCGCACTGGCGGACGTTCTGGCGGACCCCGGCGCCGCGTCTGCGTCCGCGTCCCGTCCCCGCACCTCCGTGGAGCTGCAGGGGCACGGGGAGGGCGCCGCGGGCCCGTCCGGGACCGGTCCCTCGGACAAGGCCCCTTCGGATCAGAGCCCCGCGTACGAGGTGATGTACCTCCTCGACGCCGACGACGAC
>DATMEI010000129.1:0-5486 GCA_035556995.1 Streptomyces sp. | reverse complement strand
TCTTCGGTATCGACTTCGCCACGCGCGCGGAGCTGATCGCGAACGGCCTGACGGTGGAGGAGATCGGCAAGTCCCTCGGTGCGGACTCGCTCTCGTACATCTCCATCGACGGCATGACAGAGGCGACCACCATCCCCAAGTCGCAGCTGTGCCGGGCGTGCTTCGACGGGGAGTACCCGATGGCCCTGCCCGATCCGGAACTGCTGGGCAAGTACCTGCGGGAGCCCGAGGGCAAGAAGCCCGGCTCCCCGCAGCCTGAGCAGGCCACCGTGCCGGACGTCGACGGTGTCGAGACGCTGACAGCGGGCATCGGCGGGGCCGACGCGCTGCGCCGTCCGTAGCCGGCAGGCCCGGCTGCTTCGCCATGCCCGCCATGCCCTGTCCTACGCCCGCGCCATGCCCTCCCCCTGCCCACCGACGATCCGAGAGAGCTGACAGTCATGCCTGCTGAATCTTCCGGCGCCAGTTACGCGGCAGCCGGCGTGGACATCGAGGCGGGTGACCGCGCCGTCCAGCTGATGAAGGAATGGGTGAAGAAGGCCCAGCGCCACGAGTCCGTGGGCGCGATCGGCGGCTTCGCCGGACTCTTCGACGCCTCGGCCCTCAAGCGCTACGAGCGTCCGCTGCTGGCCTCGGCCACCGACGGCGTCGGCACGAAGGTCGCGATCGCCCAGCGCATGGACCAGCACGACACCATCGGCCACGACCTGGTGGCGATGGTCGTCGACGACCTGGTGGTCTGCGGCGCGGTGCCGCTGTTCATGACCGACTACATCTGCGTCGGCAAGGTCGTACCCGAACGGGTCGCCCAGATCGTCAAGGGCATCGCCGAGGGGTGTGTGCTGGCGGGCTGCGCACTGGTCGGCGGCGAGACCGCCGAGCACCCCGGGCTGCTGGGCCCCGACGAGTACGACGTCGCGGGTGCCGGTACGGGCGTGGTCGAGGCCGATGCCGTACTCGGCGCGGATCGCATCCGTACGGGGGACGCCGTGATCGCCATGGCCTCCTCCGGTCTTCACTCGAACGGGTACTCGCTGGTCCGGCACGTGCTCTTCGAGCGTGCCGGCTGGGCCCTGGAGCGGCACGTACCGGAGTTCGGCCGGACCCTCGGCGAGGAGCTGCTGGAGCCCACCAAGATCTACTCCCTGGACTGCCTGGCTCTGACCCGTACGAGCGAGGTGCACGCCTTCGCGCACATCACCGGCGGCGGGCTCGCCAGCAACCTCGCCCGCGTCCTGCCGGACGAGCTGCACGCCAGGGTGGACCGCGGTACGTGGAGCCCCGGCGCCGTCTTCGACCTGGTCGGACAGGCGGGCGACGTGGCGCGCAGCGAGCTGGAGGGGACCCTCAACATGGGCGTCGGGATGGTCGCCGTCGTACCGCAGGAGTCGGTTCCCGCCGCTTTGGCGACGCTGGAGGACCGGGGAGTCGACTCGTGGGTGGCGGGTGAGATCTCCGAGCGGGCAGCGGGCGGCGAGGCCGTGGCACTCACCGGTGACTATGCGCGCTGACGGCACCCGCCGAGGCAGCGCGACCAGAGCCGGCGGCACGACCGGTGTCACCCGCGGCACCGGCACGATCCGCGGGCCCGGTGGTCGCCGCCCTGTGCACCCACGACTCCCGGAACAGCACAGAACCCGGTCCGGCTTTCGCCGGACCGGGCAGGAATCTGTGGACGTCAGCTTCGGCGTCGATGCGCCGAGGAGTCCGAGGACTCGTCCTCTTCCTCCTCGTCGTTGTACACGTCCGCGTACTGTGCGTACGGGTCGTCGTTCTGCTCATCGTCCTCGAAGTGGTCGCCGTTAGGCGGCTCGTTCGATGTCGATGCGCCCAGCTCCTCAGCCAGGCGCGACAGATCAGTCCCACCGCTGTTGTACTTCAGCTGGCGGGCGACCTTCGTCTGCTTGGCCTTGGCCCGGCCGCGCCCCATGGCTCGACCCCCTCAACGACGGGGCTCGACGGCCCCAGAGTCTTGACACGCGTTCATAATTCAGAGCGGACCCTCGAAGGAGAGACCGGCCCGTAGGGCTTCAACGGTACCTGCTTCCGCCGCCGTACGGTACGCCGCCCACACGACACGGCCGCCGACCGACGTGCCCGGTGACCCTCTCTTCGCTGGTCAGCTCTGATTTTACCTTGCGCCCGAGTATCGACCCGCCGAGGGGTGGTGAGAACCCTCTCGACGGGCCTGTCGGCCGGCTGTGTCAGCCGGACTCCCCGCCCGCCATCCGCAGCTCCGCGATGCGGTCGGCCGCCACCGCAGGGGGGACACCGTCGGTCTCGGCCCGCTCGAAGATCGAGAGAGTGGTGTCGAAGATCTTTGCAGACTTTGCTTTGGCACGTGCGAAGTCGAAGCCGAGCAGCTCGTCCGCGACCTGGATCACTCCGCCTGCGTTCACGACGTAGTCCGGTGCGTAGAGGACGCCGCGGTCCGCGAGGTCCTTCTCCACGCCCGGGTGAGCCAGCTGGTTGTTGGCGGCGCCGCACACGGCACGCGCGGTGAGCACCGGCACGGTGTCGTCGTCCAGGGCGCCTCCCAGGGCGCACGGCGCGTAGACGTCCAGCCCTTCGAAGCGGACCAGCGCGGCTGTGTCGGCCGCGACCTGCACCTCGGGGTGTGCCGTACGTACCCGGTCGACCGATTCGGGGCGTACGTCCGTGATCACGACCCGTGCACCGTCGTCCAGCAGGTGCTTCACGAGGTGGTGGCCGACCTTGCCGACACCGGCGATGCCCACCGTCCGGTCACGCAGCGTGGGAGCGCCCCACAGGTGCTGTGCGCTGGCGCGCATGCCCTGGAAGACGCCGAAGGCGGTGAGCACGGAGGAGTCGCCGGCGCCGCCCTGCTCGGGTGAGCGGCCGGTGGTCCACGGGCACTCGCGTGCGATGACGTCCATGTCCTGGACGTACGTACCGACGTCGCAGGCAGTGACGTAGCGGCCGCCCAGCGAGGCGACGAAGCGCCCGTAGGCGAGAAGCAGCTCTTCCGTCTTGATCTTCTCGGGATCGCCGATGATCACTGCTTTTCCGCCGCCGTGCGCGAGACCGGCCAGTGCGTTCTTGTAGGACATGCCACGAGCGAGGTTCAGCGCGTCCAGCAGCGCGGCCTCCTCGGGGTGCTCCTCGCCGGGATAGGCGTGGAACCGCGTGCCGCCCAGGCCGGGGCCCAGAGCGGTGGAATGGAGGGCGATGACTGCCTTGAGGCCGCTCGCGCGGTCCTGGCAGAGCACGACTTGCTCGTGCCCGCCCTGCTCGGACCGGAACAGGGTCCGCAGAATCCCAGAGCCGCTCGCTCCGCCGGCGCTGAGGGTGGGCGCCTGTTCGGAGTGCCGGTGGGAGGGACGTACGTCAGCCACGGTGGTGACTCCTGATGTCGCGGTTGTACGCCCTCTTTGTCGCCTTCCGGGCTTGTGGCCCGCAAGAGGCGGGGAGGGCCGGTCGAGAAGCAGGGTAAGGCCTGTGGGCGGCGGCATCGTTGCGGTGCCACGATCGGTGGTAGTCAACTGTCCTTCGGGCCCGCCGGTGAGGGTGCGGGCGGTATCGGACTCTTGGAGGAAACGCGTGGCTCAGCAGGCGTCGGCCATCGTCCCGTACGCGGCGTATCTGCGGGTGTACGAGCCACTGGCTGCGTTTCCCGAACCGGAGCGTGCCCACTGGGTGCGGTACGCCAAGCGGGACCGGGTGCCGACGGCGCAGGACGAGCTGCGGCGTTCCCTGGCCGACCTGCTGCCCACTCCGCCCGTCGCCGTGCCTGTGCGGGAAAGTGCGGACGCGTTCGTGGCCGAGGTGGACGGTGTGGTCTGCGTATGCCCCTGGCGGACCCGGCTGCGCGGCTGGCAGGCGCTGTCAGCGCTGTCCCAGGCTGCGGGCGAGCAGGAGGTGGCGATGCCGCAGACAGTGCTGGACGCCGCCGTTCCGCCGGTCGTGCGGCGCCAGGCCGCCTCGGACTACGAGCGCTGGCTGACCCGCAACCCCGATGCGCGGCCGTGGATCCGCACGGCGCTGTGGCATGTGCCCGTGCGCTGGTTCGTTCTTTTTTCTTCGGAAGAGAAAGAGTTTGCGAAGCCTGGAAGCGGTGAGGAGAGCGTTCAGCAGTTCGTCCTCCGCTATCGCACGCCGATGGTCCAGGCGCGGCGCCGCCTCGCCCGTGGACTGAAGGTGCTCCGCGAGGAGTTGGAGGAGGGGCCGCTCGTCGACGGGCTGGTAGACGTGGGTCGGTGGCTGGAGGAATTCCATCCGCGGTCCCTGGTCGAACTGGACTACGGCGGTCTGGCGCATGCGATCCCTGAGGAGCAGCTCGCCGACGATCATTCCGCGGCCGATGTGGCGGAAGGGATCGCGGCACTGCGAGCAGGGGACGGGGAGCGGGCCGGCGTCGCCTACGAGCGGCTGACGGATCGCTGGCGGGCTGTGCGGGAACTGCAGTTCGCCAACTGATACGCGGGTCGGTCCGTGTGTTCACGGTGTGTTCGTGAACTGAACACGGGCGGGCGCCTACGGGGTTGCATCGCGTCACGGACCTCCAGGACCAAGGTCCCGAAAGGGGCCAAAGCCTCAAGCGTGACGGATAGCACTTTCCGGGGCCTTGCTCTCAGAGCCGTCCCTCGTGTCAAAATAGGACAAGGAGCTCGACGGGGGCTCCATCCGTCCAACTATGGTCGGATAGATCGGTATTGCCTTCCTTGGTGGGTCTGATGCCACTTGGTCACACTGTGACTGATCGTCACGGTGGGGTGACTGTCCGTTATGGGACGGTCCATCGGGTTCCGTCGAGGTTGAACACCTCAGAGGGCAATTCCATCGGTTTGGCCGACGTGGCTGGACAGATGGTGTAGTTGTAGTGCCGAGGACAAGCCGTTCGTCCTATAACCGACTCGGCTCGCCTACGCCCATATCGGGCAAGGTGGGCCAAGGTGCAGAATTTAAGGAAAGAACCGTATGGTTCGGTTCCTCCGAGGAGGCCGCTCATGACCGCTCGCACCCCTGATGCCGAGCCGCTGTTGACCCCGGCTGAGGTAGCCACGATGTTCCGCGTGGACCCGAAGACGGTCACACGCTGGGCAAAGGCAGGCAAACTCACGTCGATTCGTACGCTCGGTGGTCATCGCCGCTACCGCGAGGCGGAGGTGCGCGCACTGCTGGCGGGCATCCCGCAGCAGCGCAGTGAGGTTTGATCAGTCGAAATAACTGCATATCCGGGCGCATTCGGGTCCCACACCCCGAATCGGCGCCCGCGATGAGAAGCGTCAGGTCGCTGTCCCCAACAGTGCTTGCACGTTGATCGCGCTGGACTCCGCCGGGTCCGGCGCGATCTTTTTTGTGCGCGGAGGCCGGAACCGGGCGGCCCGGCTGCCGCTGGTGCCGACCGGACAGGCTGTGGAGGCTTGTCGACTCCTGTGCAGGATGGGGATGTTGGGGCGGCGTGCCGTGGGATCGTGGATCCCCGGAGCGGCCTCCGGGGCATAGTGCAATTGCACATATTAAAT
>DATMEI010000128.1:0-4630 GCA_035556995.1 Streptomyces sp. | reverse complement strand
GCGCCTCGATGCCGCGCGAGATCAGCGAGTACTCGATCTGCAGATCGCTGATCGGGGCCGCCGAGGCGGCCCTTCGGATCGTCTCCGCGCCGACTTCGGAGAGCCCGATGTGGCGTACGTGTCCGGCCTCGACCAGCTCGGCGATGGCGCCGACCGTCTCCTCGATGGGGACGTCGGGGTCGAGGCGGGCGATCCGGTAGATGTCGATGTGATCGGTGCCGAGGCGCTGGAGCGAGTAGGCGGCGAAGTTCTTCACCGCGTTCGGACGGCCGTCGTACCCGGTGAAGCCGCCCTCGATGGTGCGCAGGGCGCCGAACTTGACGCTCGTCAGGGCGCGTTCGCGCTGGGCGGCGGGTGCGGTGGCGAGTGCTTCGTTGATCAGCAGCTCGTTGTGGCCCATGCCGTAGAAGTCACCCGTGTCGAGGAGAGTGACGCCCGCGTCGAGGGCGGCGTGGATGGTGGCCAGGGACTCGGCGCGGTCGGTCTTGCCGTAGAGAGCCGACATGCCCATGCAGCCGAGGCCGAGAGCGGAGGTGCGAGGGCCATGACTGCCGAGGGTCCGGGTGTGCATCATGCACTCCAAATTTCTCGTCGGGGGGAGGAGGGGGGGAGGTGCTGACAATAATGACATGACGACTGACAGATATCAAAAGCTGTCAGAATCGGCTCGGGTTCGAGAACGCCTGCCGTGCCCCATGGCCCGTCTCACGCAAGCAGGTCGTTCAGGCGGCGAGCCTGCCGTTTCGCGGTCCCGGGCGGGTTTCTGGGGTTCTCCCCGTCCTCGTCGAAGGAGAGCAGGAACAGCCATACGAGGGCGAGGAGTCGGCGGCATTCCTTGAGCCGGGCGGATTCGGCTGCCGTCAGATCGAAACGGTCCAGGAAGGACGCGACGTCGAGAGGCCGGTCCACCCACGCGCCCGCGTGCTCGGTGATCTCGGCAAGCTCGAAGGCGCGATCGCTGGACCCGGAGTCCTCGAAGTCGACGATTCGCACGCGGGAGCCGTCCCAGAGGTAGTTGGCGAGGTTGCCGTCACCGGCCCCGAAGACTCGTGGGACGTCCCGCGGGGCAGCCACCATGCCCGACCGGGCCAGCCACCGCAGCCCCTGCTCCATGGCAGTGCCCACCTCGTCGCGGGCCCGAGCGCGCGCCTGCGGGGCCCAGGAGCGGAGGTGCGCGGTCAGCTCCCGCTGATGGCCCGGTCTGAGCGAGGCCGCGGCCAGGACGTCGGGTGGCAGGGCGGAGTGGAGCGTCTTCACCGCCGCAGCAAGGGCGTTGATCACTTCCCCGTCCAGCGCGCGGCCGCGCAGCGGCTCACCCGGGAGCCGTGACATCACCACCACGGGCTCCGCGGCTGTGAGATCCGCCTCGCGGGGGACGGGCGCGAGTCCCGGCGCGTACGAGGCCAGCAGGCCCAGCGCACGCCATTCGCGCTGGCTGTTCCCGCGGTCCGCGCCGTGGAAGCGCTTGGTCACGTGGTGCGGACCCAGCTCGACCGTGTGCGTATCCCAGCGGGCGGAACTCATGAGGGACGATCCTGTCAGTGCCCGCCGCGTGGTCGCCGTGCGGATGCGGGAGAATGGGCCGTCCGCAGCACCGTCCCGCAGCCCCGCACCGAACCGACCCCCGTACGTACGTCTCGGAGGACGCACGCGTCATGACGCCGACGCTCCACATCGGTCCGCACGCCGTCCAGCCCCCCGTGGTGCTGGCGCCGATGGCCGGTATCACGAACGCGCCGTTCCGGACGCTGTGCCGGGAGTACAGCGGCGGCAAAGGGCTGTTCGTCAGCGAGATGATCACGACGCGGGCGCTGGTGGAGCGGAACGCGAAGACCATGCAGCTCGTGCGCTTCGACGAGAGCGAGAGGCCGCGGTCGATCCAGCTGTACGGCGTGGACCCCGTCACCGTCGGCAAGGCCGTCCGCATGATCGCCGACGAGGATCTGGCCGACCACATCGACCTCAACTTCGGCTGCCCCGTGCCCAAGGTGACGCGCAGGGGCGGCGGTTCGGCCCTCCCGTACAAGCGGCCGCTGCTGCGCGCCATCCTGCACGAGGCCGTCAGCAACGCCGGCGGTCTCCCGGTGACGATGAAGATGCGCAAGGGCATCGACGACGACCATCTGACGTATCTGGACGCCGGCCGTATCGCCGTCGACGAAGGCATCACCTCCATCGCACTGCACGGCCGTACGGCAGCACAGCACTACGGCGGGACCGCGGACTGGGACGCCGTCGCCCGCCTCAAGGAGGCCGTGCCCGAGGTCCCGGTGCTGGGCAACGGCGACATCTGGTCGGCCGGGGACGCGCTGCGGATGGTGCGGGAGACGGGCTGCGACGGAGTGGTCGTGGGGCGGGGCTGCCTGGGGCGTCCGTGGCTGTTCGCAGATCTCGTCGCGGCGTTCGGGGGTGCGGGCGAGGAGGCGTACGCACGGCCCGGTCTGCGTGAGGTCGCCCGTACGATGCTGCGTCACGCCACGCTGCTGGGGGAGTGGCTGGGCGACGAGGCACGCGGAGTGATCGATTTCCGTAAGCATGTGGCCTGGTACACCAAGGGGTTCTCCGTCGGTTCGCAGGCGCGGCAGCGGCTCGCGGTCGCCTCCACGCTGGAGGAGCTGGCCGAGCTGCTGGACGGACTCGACCTGGATCAGCCGTGGCCGCAGGGCGCGGACGGTCCCCGTGGCCGCACTCACGGGCGCAACCGCGTGGTGCTTCCCGACGGTTGGCTGAAGGACCCGTACGACTGTGCCCAAGGCGTCGGCGCGGACGCGGAGTTGGACACCTCCGGCGGCTGACACGCCCCATCACGCCGCAGCACTTCACGGCACCTCCACGGGCTGCCGTCATCAACTCCCGGCGCATGCAGGCCCGTTGAGACGTAAAGAGATGCGCGCGGCCCCTGACCGAGGGGATCTCTTAACGCGAGCGTCACAGGGTGGCAGGTGTGGCGTCACAGTGATCGTCGAGGGTTTGTCACAGCGACCGGTCCCGACGCCAGGGGGCCGGTCGGACAAGCGCCGCACACTCCGACCGAGCGGCGCGAAACGCACCAGTCCCACCCCCCACGCCCCGGGACCGGCCCCTCCGCCGGTTCCCGGATGGAAGGACAGAGCAAGGTGCTCACTTCGCCTCCGAAGAGTCCGCCCGTCACGCCTGAGAGGTTTCCCGCACAGCGAAAGCCGCGTGAGGCCGCACCGCCCGCATATCGGCACGTCCTCGCGCTCGGTGAGCCGGGAGCGAGACGCGAACGGCTCGTAGCGACCCTGCAGTCGAGCGGTTACGAGGTCAGCCGGGCAGCCCCCGGCGAGGTCGCGATGCTGGTCGAGCAGAGGCCCCCGGACGCGATAGTCGCCCTGCACGGGGACGACGACGGGGACGAAGGCGGGGACGACGGCGAGCGCGGGGGCGAGAACGGCCCCGGCACCGTCCGTGAAGTCCGTCGCCTCCCCGCCGGGCGGGCCCTGCCGCTGCTCGTGGTCACCCCCGACCGCTGCCCGCACGGAGTCGCCGACATCCTGCGGCTCGGGGCGGACGACTGCCTGCCGGAGAGCTCCGACCCGGTCGAGCTCTCGGCCCGCATAGAGGCGAAGCTGCGCCGGGTCCCGGTGCCCGTGGAGAGCCTGCACCTCGACCCGCGTACGGGCCTCTACTCCCGCCCGCACTTCCTGGCCGAACTCGACCGTGAGCTGCAGCGCCCCCCGGCCGCCCGTCGTGGCGGAGTCATCGCCGTCGTCGGTGTGGCCGAAATGGACGCGCTGGAGGCCCGGTTGGGGCCGCGGGTGCGCCGCGAGGTGAGTGAGCGGCTGGCAGGCGTCGCCGAGCGACTCGGCAGCGTCTGCGACCGGCTCGGCCGGGACGACGACGGCCGTCTGCTGATGCTGATGCCCGGTGTCGAGGAGGAGGCGGCGGCCCGCAGCCTGCGGGAGTTCGCCAACACGGTCGCCGGCACCCGCTTCATCGTCGCCGACGAGAACGTCCGGCTCACTCCCGCGATCGGCTGGACCGCGCTGTCGGACTGCGCGGACCACACGCAGGCCGTCGACCGGGCCCTCGACGCGGTGCGCGAAGCGGACGGGCACGGTGATCTGCGGCCGGTCCGGTACGCGCCATGGATGCGCGCCAAGCCGCACCGGCGGCCCCGCCGTTCCCTCGGCGACGCTGTACGCGTCCTGCTGTCGGCGGTTTCCCCTGTGCTGGTCCTGGCGCTGGGGGTGGGCGTGCCCTTCGCGCTGTACCAGCAGCTGTACGCGATGGGCTGGGACGTCACTCCCACCGTCTACTGGGTGGTGGTGAGCGGACTGCTGCTGTCGGCCGGGCTGATCGTGCTGGAGTGCCTGTTCTCACTGGACGCGAAGGCACGGCCCGACGCCCCCGGCCAGCCGTATCCGGCCGCGAGCGCCGTCATCGCCGCGTATCTGCCGAACGAGGCCGCGACCATCGTCGACACGGTCGAGTCGTTTCTGCGCCTGGAGTACCCCGGCGAACTGGAGATCGTGCTCGCGTACAACACTCCGCACCCGCTGCCCGTCGAGGACACCCTGAGGGAGATCGCGGAGCGCGACCCGCGGCTGGTGCTGCTGCCGGTGCCCGGCAGCACGTCGAAGGCACAGAACGTCAACGCCGCGGTGAC
>DATMEI010000127.1:0-4273 GCA_035556995.1 Streptomyces sp. | reverse complement strand
CCGCCCGCCGTCACCAGCCCCGCCGACGCCACGGCGATCAGCCAGTCCCAGCCCGAAGGCTCGGTCTGCGGGACGTGCAGCAGCGCGACGAAACCGACCGCGACCGCCATCGGCAGCAGCCGGACCCACCCGTACCCCACGACGGGTGCACGCAAGGACTCTCTGTTCAGCCGCACCGCTCGAACGTAACTCCATCCCGGACGGGCCGGCCTCCTGCCGGAGGAGGGGCCCGGCCTCCTACTTGAGGCCGGGAACGGGGCCTGGAGGACGAACCCCGCGATCTGTGCCGGGCCGAGACTCGTCACGAGACGACCAACCGTGTGCGGGTCCGTCCGGTGCCACGGACGGACGGCGCACGCTCCGAAGGGACCCCGGCATGGCATCCAGCAAACTGATCTCCCGCCTGACCACCGTCACCAGAGTGCTGCTGTGCGTCGTGTTCGTCACCTACGGGACGGTCAAACTTCTCGGCGGCCAGTACGACTACGGGGACTGGGTGATCTCCAACCGCACCGCCGACGGCACGAGCGTGGTGTGGGCCTTCTACGGCTACTCGCCGGTGTACGGCCGCTTCACCGGGCTCTACGAGGTCGTCCCCGCCCTGCTGTTGCTCTCGCGCAGGACCGCGACGCTTGGCGCACTGGGGCTGTTCGCCGTGTCGCTGAACGTCACCGTGATGGACTTCGCCTTCGACTACCCCATGGTCAAGTACTTCGCCCTCGCGTACACGCTCCTGTGCGTGTTCCTGATCGTCCAGGACCGGGAGCGGCTGATGTCCGCGTTCTGGAGGCTCCCCGGTCCGGACGCCTCCGGTGCCGCGCCCGCGACGAAGACGAGGTGGCCGGGGCGTTCCCGGCGCCCGTCGGCGTGAGGCGCGCGCCGCCGCGTCCGTGTCAGCCGAGGGCGTCCAGCAGTTCGCGCTCGCGAGCGGCGCTGAGGCCCGCCCGTCGCGTACGGTCCAGGCCCTGCTCGCGTTCCCACTGCAATGTGCTGGTCAGCAGTTCCTCCCGGGGGCGGTGGCGCAGTCCCGCAGCGCGCGCCGCGGCGCCCGTCCGGGCCGACCACCCGTCCGTGCCCGGTTCGACCAGCCACATCGGCAGCGACTCCGGGCCCATGTACTGGGCCACACCGTGGGAAAGCAGCCATGCCGGATCGGCGGCGGTCACCGGTCCTGTGTGACCCCCGAGGCTGCGGGAGAGATCTATCCACTCCTTGAGCGGGACGACCGGGCCCACCGCGTCGAATGTGCCTGTGGTGCCGGCCTCCGCGGAGTCGAGCAGCCATGCCGCCAGGTCCCGTACGTCGGTCACCTGCGTCGGCATGGCCGGCGAATCGGGAACCAGCATCCGCCCGTGCGGATCACGCGCTGAACGGGCCACCCAGTAGCCGGAGCGGTCGCTGCCGTCGCCGGGACCGCCGATGAGGCCGGCGCGGGCGACGGTCAGACGGTCGCCCACGACGGCCGTCGACGCCTGCTCGCAGGCGGCTTTCGCCTCGCCGTACAGCTCTCGGCCGACCTCGTCGCGGCCGGTCGGGGCGAGGAGCGCCGTGGACTCGTCGGCGCCCGGATCGGCATGGGAGGCGTACGCGCTGACCGAGGAGACGTACGTCCAGTGCCGGGCCCTGCCACCCAGCGCTTCGAGCGCCGCCCGGACGAAGCCCGGCTGCCATGACACTTCGAGGACGGCGTCCCACTCGCGGTCGCGCAGCGGTCCGTACGCCCCCGCATCTCTCCGGTCGGCGCTCACCAGCACCGCCCCCTCGGCCACTTCTCCGCTCTCTCCACGGGCGAGGCACGTCACCTGATGGCCACGCCCCACCGCCTGCCGTGACAGCTCCCGGCCCACCCACGCTGTACCACCCAGCACCAGAATCTCCATCCGGCGACTCAAGCACCGGACTCCTCGCGCAGCGCGGGAGTTCGCGGCGAGCGGATCCACGGCCGGGGCGCAACGGAGGGGCGTGGGCCCGCAGTTCGGCCCGGCAGGCTCTCGCAGAGCTGGAGTTCCTTGAGTTCCTTTCTGTTCCGATGAATACCGATATGACGGAACCTGTGGTTCCGCGAGTTATTCCACTGATTCCGGTGAATTCTCTCGCCGTCATCGGCGGCGTGAATAGCCATTGATCTGCAATTCCGGGGGATCCGGTGTTTCCGGCGCCCGGTGTGCGGACCGCGCGTACGGCCCGGCAGCGGTGCGCTGCGCCGGAAAATCACTGCGTCCCGGGGTTTTCAACTTCCTTCATCCGGCGCAGAGTTACTGTTCCGGCCTCTACACTGACGCAGCGTCAGCCCCCCATTGCCCGTCGTCGATATCTGAAAGCCGCGGTCGAATATTGAGTACTCAATCCCTCGCCGAACGGACAGGACACAGCAGACAGAGTGTGTGGCCCTTTGCGCTGGTATTCGCGGGGGCTGCGTTCGCCGCCCAGATCGCCAGCTGGTGGGTGCGGTCCCCTGCCGTGATGGCCGGCGGTTCCGTGGCAACGGTGGGGCTGCTGCTGTGCCTGCCGCACCTGTGGCGCAAGCACCGGGACGACATCAGCCACGCCGCCGGCTGTGAGGAGCAGGCCGAGCAGGCGCGGCGCGCCGCCGACACCCAACTGAGCACCGAGCGTGCGCACATGGGGGAGCAGTGGCAGTCGTGGAGGCACAGCCATCTGGAGGCGTTCCACGAATCCGTCGAAGCCTGGTGCCGTGATCTGAACACGCTGCTCACCGAGCGTACGAAGCCCGAGCCGTCCCACACCCGGCTGAGCCCCGAGACCGCGAAGCTGCTCGACAACGTTCTCGACCAGGTGGACGAAGAGCTCGTCGACGTCCAGGACGCCTGCGAACACGCAGTCGTCTTCCTCGCCCAGCGGCTGCAGGCCGGTGGGCTCCAGATCCAGGAGAAGGTCGGCGGGCTCATGGGCCGGCCGGAGCCCGGCCTGCCCGAACTCGGCATCGAGATCGACCACTTGGCGACGACGTTCGCGCATCACGCGCAGAGCCTGCGCATCCTGGGCGGCTCGTGGACGGGTCAGCAGTGGCAGGACACCGTTCCTCTCACCGACATCGTCCGTGCCGCAGGCGGTCAGATCACGGACTATCAGCGCGTGGTCATCGGCGGCGAACCCGACCTCGGAGTCAAGAACTTCGCGGCGGAATGGCTGATCCACCTCGTCGCCGAGCTCCTGGGGAACGCCACCACCTACAGTCCCAGCACCAAGGAGGTCACGGCACAGCTGGAGGCCGTGCCCTCCGGAGCGGTCATCCAGATCGACGACCGCGGCACCGGGATGACGGAAGCCCGCCTACAGCGGGCCCAGGACCTGGTCGGGGGCGAGCGCGACGCCAGCCTGCGTGATCTCCAGACCCCGCAGGTCGGCCTGGCGGTGGTCGGCAACATCGCGCGCCGCCTGAAGCTCCATGTGAGCCTGGGGCGTTCACCGTACGGAGGCATCCGAGCCGTCGTGCTGGTGCCCATGGATCTGCTCGAAGCGATCGACCCGGTGGACACGATGCCCCTTCCGGAGGAAGTCACCAGGGCGGCAGCAGCGGTGCCGGACGCGAAGGGCGAGGCTCTGGCCGCGGCTCCTCTCCAGTCGGCGCCCGGACTGTCCGCGCCCGAGCCCGTATCCGCAACGGACGACGGGGCCGACGGGGACCTGGCCGTTGCCCGTACGGCCGGCAGGTCGACGACCACCACGGGGCTGCCGAAGCGCCACTCCCCCCGTCATTCACGTCCAGCTGCTCGCACCGAGGCAGAGCAGAACAGCGTCGGCGCGGAAGAAGACCCGGAAGCCGCCGCTTCATTCATGAGCACCTTCGTGCTCGGGGGCCGGACCCCTTCGTCCGACGAAACCGACTCGCCCAGGGGAGAAGACGACCGATGAGGCAGGAAGCAGCTGCGCACGACCAGTCCTGGATGCTCAGTGACGTGGCTGATGTCCCCGGTGTCCAGCATGCGGTGGTTCTCAGCGCCGACGGGCTGGTCCGGGCCCGTACCGACGACCTCGGCGCGGACGACGCCGACACGCTCGCCGCGGCGGCGGCCGGACTGCAGTCGCTGGGGTCCAGCCTGGCGGGCCGGTTCGGCGAGGGGGCACCCAAGCAGCACATGATCGAGTGGAAAGGAGGGTTCCTCTTCCTGCGCGGAGCCGGGGACGGGTCGAGGCTCGCAGTGATCACCAGCAGCCGGGTCGACCCGGGAGTGATCGCTTCTCAAATGGTGCTCCAGGTACAGCGGTTCGGTGATCATCAGGGCACCCCGCCGAGGGAGCGCTCAATACC
>DATMEI010000126.1:0-3168 GCA_035556995.1 Streptomyces sp. | reverse complement strand
GCGTCCCAGGCGCGGAAGACCTCGACCGAGTGCTCCAGGGCCTCGATCTCCTGCGACCCCACGGGGGCCGCGTCGTACCGGTCGAAGGCCGCCTGGTCCGTATAGCGGGAGTTGCCGGGGTGGAGGATGCCGGCCGCGGGGGCCGGTTCGCTGCGGAGCCAGTCGTACATGGCACTGCTGAGTGCCGATCCTGCGGTGAGCGCGGCGCCCGCGCCCACCAAGCCGCGTCGGTTGAGCATGAGGTCCATTCCCGTGAATTCGGTGAGGACCTCGGCTGTCCGTTCGGGTGCCCACGGCATCCCGTCGAGCCCGGACTGCTGCCGTCCGGCAGGTCTGCCCGGCTTGCTGAACCCGAGGTCCTCGATGGTCACGACACGGCCGAGTCGCTCGGTGAACAGAGCCGCAAGCACCTTCGGCACCGGATCGCGCGGGGTCTCCCCCATGTCGATCCAACGCCGCACCCGCGAGGTGTCGGTCGCCAGCTGTGCGTGGCCCATGGCCGCCGACTGCCGGTTCACGAGCCTCGCGAGCTCGCCCTTGGACCATCCGGCGAGGCCGAAAAGGTCCGCGAGACGGGTGTTGGGTCCCTTGGTCACGTCAAGCCCCCAGGTTCTCGGCTGAGTTGACAGTAACCCCCGCTCAACTGCCCTGCGAGTATTCGCCAGGGTTCGCCAGGGTCCGCCACATGGTGTGCCACCCATACGCCCGGGTGTCCTGTAAACACGCGCCACTCCGGCCAGGTCCGGTACGGGCACGCATTCCCCAGGATGCGTGCCGCGTTCCGGAGGGGCCGGCGGGGCGCGGCAACCCGTCGGCGCACGAAGGGACCTGCTCACAATGCATCCAGCGACGTCCTCCGTGTCGGCACCGTTGCGGCCGCTCGGAAATCCGCCCTACGCCGGCGGTTCCCCTGCGGCCCCCTCCGCGCCGGTGCGGGCAACCGCCACGCGCGGCGGCACCGCACGGGGACGGCTCGCCAGCGGTATCGGATCTCAATCCGTCAGCGGGAGACTGGACTTGACCGGCCCACAGGGTGCGCAGCTGCGCGAGGCCATCGCCTCGGTCCACCGGATCTGCCCGGAGTTCCACCCTGTGCAGGTGCTGCGCCGCGTCGGCCGTTCCGTGCTGGTGGCGGGCACCGCGGGACGCCATGCGGTCGTCGCCAAGTGCCTTGTGGACCATGCGCCCGTGCCGACCGAGCGATTCCGGCACGAAATAGCGGCCTACCGCACCTTCGTACGCCACCGTCCGCCCGTGCGGGTGCCCCGGCTGGTGGCCGCCGACCCCCACGACGGTGTGCTCGTGATCGAGCGCATGCCCGGCCGGGTGGCGGCGATGCGGCGCCATCTCTTCGACGCGCCGCCCCGTTCTGAGCTGCGTGCGGCTCTCGGCGCGCTCTGCAAGATCAACCTGTGGCAGCCTCCTGCCTCCGAGTTCAAGCGGCCGATCGACTACCCGGCCAGGCTCAGCCGCTTCCATCAGCAAGGGCTGCTGACGGACCGTGATCTGGGCGATCTGCAGAAGCTCCTGCACGGGATCGCACACGCGCACGGCGGAGGGGGCGGTACGTCCTGGCAGTTCTGCCACGGCGACGCGCTGCTCACCAATGTGCTGCTCGCTCCGGCCGGCCCCGCGATCGTCGACTGGGAGCACGCGGGCTGGTATCTGCCCGGGTACGACTTGGCGACGCTGTGGTCCGCGCTCGGTGACGCACCGATAGCCCGACGGCAGATCAGTCAGCTGGCGCAGGCTCAGGGCCCCGCGGCACGGGATGCGTTCCTGGTGAACCTGATGCTCGTGCTGACCCGTGAGATCCGTACGTACGAGACCGCCGTCCAGCGCACCATGCGGGACCCGGCACCGCCCACCGCGGCGGGCGCAGCGCAGGAGCGGCCTGGTGCGATGGCCGCGGGAGAGGAGCAACGGCTCTTACTGCGGCGACTGCACGACGACTGCGGCATGGCACGCCGCGCGGTACGCGCTGCCGTCGGCACTCGCTGAGGGGGCGGACGGCAGAAGCACCTGTGTCTCGCTGCGGAAGGGGGCGAAAGGGGCGTCACCGGTCTGAACCGGTGACGCTCCGCAGGCCCCGGCGGTATCAGTGTGGAGACCCGAACGCACCACGCTGACGTGCGACTTCCGCTCACAGCCCGGTCATTGACGGATGATCGTACAACCGATACCTCTGAGGCGTGCTCGCGCCCGCATGCGACGAGCCCGGCCCGAGGAGGCTGCATTGCCTGGATTGCCTGATTCCGTTCTCGATGCCCTCGACCCGCTCAGACGCCGCACCCGAAGCGCACTCAGCCGGCTTCCGCTGAAAGGCCGGCGCTCCCGCACCCTGCTGGTCACAGCTGTCGGGGCCACCGCGACAGCCCTGCTGCTTCCGCTGGCATCCCCCGGCCCGTACGCAACGGCCGAACAGCGTGACACCTCCCGGCTGCAACAGCACTTCGCCGAGGCCGCGGAGCAGTACAAGGTGCCGGAGAGCGTCCTGCTCGGTGTTTCCTATCTGCAGTCCCGCTGGGACACGCACGACGGCGCCCCGAGTGTCTCCGGCGGTTACGGTCCGATGCACCTGACGGACGCCCGTACAGCACTCGCCGACGCCTCACCGCACGTCGGTCACGGCGGCTCGGAGGACGCCCGCGGTGACACGGCACGCCAGGCACGTACGGCCGCTGCCGGTGCGAAGGCTCTCGATGCCGGCGATCTGCCTGCCCGGCTGCGCACTGCGGAGCGGGCGGCGGACCTGACGGGCCTTCCGAAGAAGAAGCTCCGCGAGTCGCCCGCCGCGAATGTGCGCGGCGGTGCCGCCCTGCTGGCCGCCGCGCAGAAGAAGCTCGGCCGTCCGCTCAGCTCCGACCCGGCCGACTGGTTCGGCGCCGTGGCCGCCTTTCCCGGCGCATCCGAGCCGGCGGCCGGGACGACGTTCGCCGACGACGTCTTCGACGTGGTGCGTTCCGGCGAGCAGCGCACGACGGACAGCGGCCAGCGGATCGCGCTCGAAGCCGTCCCGGGTCTGCGTGCCGAGGAGTCCCAGGCGGACGGGCTCGGCCTGAAGCAGGCTCGCTCCTCTGGGCAGAAGGGCAAACCGGAGTGCCCGCGGAGCGTGTCCTGTGAGTGGCTGCCCGCACCGTACGAGGAGTACACGGACGACGACGGCGA
>DATMEI010000125.1:0-8620 GCA_035556995.1 Streptomyces sp. | reverse complement strand
CGTGATGGCGTAACCGGTGCGCATGAACAGATACATGAGGCCGATGCTCAACACGGCCAGGCCCGCGCTCAGATAGGGCGACGGATGCAGCAGCGCCGTGACCGTGCCGGCGACGGCCACCCCGAACAGCGTGCCCACGATGCGGGCCACGCCCCGCTCGTACGTGCGGGAGAAGTCCGGGCGAAGCACCATCACCACGGTGAGCGGCACCCAGTAACCGTGCTCCGGTGGCAGTGCCTTGCCCAGCAGATAACCGGCGGCGACGACCACCCCCACTCGTATGGCATGCCGGCATACGGGCGAGGACCAGCGCAGTTCACGGCGGAACGTGCGCAGCGCGACGGGCAGCAGCCCGGTGAGCGACGGCTGGTTCAAGTGCCGTGGCTGGCGGACGAGTCCGGGCTCCTGCGCTTCGGGGTCGACGTAGACGTCGCTGTCCTCGATGCTGTCGGGCCGGGCCGGCATGTGCCAGGTCGCGCGGGGGATCAGAGGGATGGAGCGGGTGATCTCGACGGGCTCCTGCGCCGCGTCCACGGCGTCATCGGTCAACGCGGTCAGCCGCATGGCGGCCTTGCGCGCGGGCCCGTTCAACACCGGTCCCGTCTCGGGGACTTGCAGCACTTCGAGGGCGTCCTGGGGGATGCGTACACGCTCACCCCTGCGGATCGCGCGTGCTGTCGCATCCAGTACGGTCGCCGCCGCCGCGAGCAACTCCCGTACTCTCTCCCGCTCCCGGCCCACCATCGGCGCACCCACATACGGGTCGGCGAGGGAGGCCAGCACGGGCCGGAAGCGCTCGGCCAGCCCCCGGTATCCGCCCAACTGCCGTGGGCGGCGCCGCGCCTGGCGCGGTGTGACGGCGGCGGCGCTGCGCGCCGTCATCAGCGCCTCGGGGTCGAACGGAGCGCTGGGGTCGTGGCGCAGTCGGCGCGCGTAGTCGGCGACACCCGCCAGCGCGTCGGCGAGCGCGTCGCGCCGCTCACCCCACCGCCGTACGGGCAGCAGCACGATCAGCGCCGCCTGTACGAGCCCGCCGGTCGCGATGAGCGCGGCGTGAGCGAGCGCGCCGAGAAGCGTGGAGGGGAGGGTGACGGTGACGAGCATGACGGCCACCATCGAGGCGGCCACGACCCCGGCGGTCGGCCCGAGCCCCCACGCCATGCCGGCCATGAACGCCCATACGCCCAGCAGCAGTACGAACGCCAGCGGCTCCCCGGCGGCGAGGAAGCCGACGAAGGTGGACAGGGCGAGCCCCGCCGCGGCGGACAACGCCAGCACTGGGCGCGGACGCCAGCTCCGCTGGAACGTGGCCACGCCGGCGGAGAAGGCCCCGAACGCCGATGAGACGGCCAACTCCGGCGAGCCCGCCCACAGCGTCAGCCCGACGACGATGCCGACACCGCACGCGGCCCGGAGAGCTATGAGCGGATTGATCGCGGTGCGCTCGATCGCCAGTCCGGACCGCGCGGTCTCACTGAACGCTCGAAACCAGGGCAGGACCTTCATGCAGTCGAGCTTACGGGGATGATCGAGGTCAGAGCGGTGACCCCCGACCGCGCGTGCGGGAGCCTGCCGCAGCCGACGTCCTGGAGGCAGCCGACATCGAGCGATGAGTTCCGGGTGGCGGCCGGGTCCGCATCAGGAGGACGCACCTACCTGGGGAGAACCATGACCAGCAGCACATCCGACAGCAGCGCCGGAGCCCCCGAGCCGGAACTCGCCGTCGTCGACAAGGCAGTCACAGCCGTCGTCCGCGGCGTGGTGCCCATGGAAGAGCTGCGGAACTTCTTCGACACCTCGTTCCGCGATCTGGCCGAGGCGGTCTCCGCTCAGCAAGTGGCCATCGCAGGCCCCGCGTTCGGCCTCTTCCACGGCCCTCCGCAAGAGACGGCCGACCTCGAGGTCGGCTTCGTCACGGACCACCCCGTACGAGCACAGGGCGACGTCGTCGCCAGTTCGCTGCCAGGCACACGCGTCGCCCGGCTCGTCCACTTCGGCGGGTTCGACGGGCTCGGATCCTCATGGGAGCGGCTCGACGCCTGGATCCGCGAGCAGGGCCTGTCGCCGGGGCAGCTGCTGTGGGAGTTCTACCTCACCGAACCCTCACCGGACATGGACCCCGACGACCTGCGCACCGAACTCAACTGGTCGATCGCGGACTGACGACGAGTCGCGCTGAGCTGAGGCTGTCCATCGGCAGTCGTGCCGAGAAGGGCGTCCGTCAGCAGCGGTCCGCCGCCCGTACATCAGCAGCCGGCGGCGGCTGTGCGCGCCGGATGCCCACGTACCCCTCGCGAAGAGGACCGCCCAGCAGTTCCAGAACCCGGTGGACGGCCTGGGCCAGCGGCTCCGGATCGGCCTGCTCTGCGACCGCCAGATGCCCCCGGAGCAGTTCCTCACCGAGCACGGGTTCGGCGGCCTTGAGGCGTCGCGGCAGCCACTTGCCGGCACCGTCCCAGGCGAGGTGATGAGCGGTGAGGAAGTGCGCAGCCTCACGCAACAGACGGTCGGCGACGGCCAGTTGCTCGTGCCGGTCACTGCCGGGGCCCGTCTCGGTCAGGTCGTCCAGGAGGTCGGTGAGCAGGAAGCGGCCGTACGCACGCTCGTCCGCGGTCAGAGGATCGGGACCGGCATCGAGCAGCGCCCGGGCCTCCGCACGGAGCGCTTCGGCCCGGCCGTCGGGGTCGTACAGGACGACGGACTCGCCGTACAGGAACATCGCCGTTGCTCGACGGGTTTCCCGGTCCTCCGCGAAGATCTCCCTCAAGTTCGCGCGGGAGTTCAGAAACACCTCGGCGACCCGGCCCTCGTGGCGCACCACTTCACGACGGCTGAAGCCGTCGTCGGGAAGGAGGACGCTGATGTCGAGGTCACTGCCGGGAGCGGCCCGGCCTCGTGCGCAGGACCCGCCGAGAACGGCTCCGAGCGCGTCGGGGTAGCGGGTGAGAACCAACCGCCTGGCACTGTCCGCATGTCGGGCCGCAGGGTCGAGCCCCGGCTGAGCGTTCATGCCCGGCATCATTCCAGTCCGACCGCCGCCGGCAGTCGGACTACGTCAGGATTGCCTCGTGAACGGCATCGCGATCCGCCCCGCCCTGGCCGATGAACTGGACGCTGTCGCCGAACTCCGGTGGCAGTGGATGAACGAGGCCGGTAGGGAACCCGCCGCCACGCGGGACGAGTTCACACACCGGTTCGTCACGTGGGCGCAGGAGAACGAGTCCTCCCACCGGTGCATGGTCATGCGACGCGGGGGCGTGCTCATCGGAATGGCATGGCTGGCCATCACACAACGCGTGCCTCATCCCGGTGCACTTGACCGGGCGACCGGCGACCTGCAGTGCGTGTACGTGGTGCCGCACGAGCGGGACGGCGGGCTGGGAGACCGGCTGATCGATGCGGTCCTGGGGCTCGCACGCGAACTCGCGCTCGAGCGGGTGACGGTCCACTCCAGCGACCGGGCGACCTCGGCGTACGCCCGTAGAGGGTTCGCAGTGTCCCCGCGTCTGCTGCAGACGAAGATCACGCCCTAGCCCCGACCTCCACGCACTCGTTGCCTCACACGACAGCCCCGTAGCGTCAGCGTGCTGACCGCGAGCAGCAGAAACGGGTACTGCAGACCAAAGGTGTAGTCGCGCACGCGCAAGTGGGTCACGACCGCAGCGGCGAAGAACAGAACGAG
Organism: Streptomyces sp.; assembly: GCA_035556995.1. Lineage (GTDB taxonomy): Bacteria > Actinomycetota > Actinomycetes > Streptomycetales > Streptomycetaceae > Streptomyces. The sequence continues at coordinate 4,938 of DATMEI010000125.1, read as the reverse complement.
ACCTCCCGCTGCGGCCGTCGCGATCGCCGGCACCCAGAAGCCGACCACGAGGCCAACTGCGCCCGCAGCCTTCGGAATGCCCAGCCAGGGCATCCACGATCGAGGCACGCCCACCTTGTCCATGGCAACGCCGACCCGCTCGTAACCCACGAAATCGCATCCGGCAGAGAAGAGGCAGTAGGCGATCGTCATCGCCGCGACGACGTTGTATGCGATGCTCACGGATTTCAGCTCCAGGGGGTTGCCGGCAAGGCACTGCTCCTCTACGACGGTTGGGGCCATCCGGATGTGACACCGTCGAGCATGTCTTCACCCGGGCTCCCGCAACCTCGCCCCGGCCGCATACCGCCAGAAGTCCCGCATCGAGTCGGGCGCCGTCGGTGCGGTCAGCTGGAGCTGGGTGAACAGGATGGTGACGTCGCCTGTGGACGGGACGATGTGCCCTGCCGTGCCGGTGCCGCCGATCCAGCCGTAGCGTCCCGGCACGTTCCACGGGTCGACGGGCTCGACGTCGACGGAGCCGCCGAAGCCCCAGCCCTGACCCTCCAGGAACAGCTTGCCGGCGTCCCGCTGGGCCGGGGTCAGATGGTCGGTGGTCATCTGCCGCACCGACGCGGGTGACAGCAGCCGACGGCCGTCGGCAGCGCTTCCCTCGGCGAGGAGCATCCGGGCGAAGGAGTGCCAGTCGTCGACAGTGGAGACCAGTCCGCCGCCGCCGGACGGGAAGGAAGGCAAGCTGCTCCACTGCCCGTCGCGGGTGTCGGCCAACTCGAGTGCCTCGGATCCCTCGGGTTCCTCGGATCGCTCGGGTTCCGGTCGGTAAAAGCTCGTGAACCGGTCGCGTTCGCCGGCCGGTACCGCGAATCCGGTGTCGGCCATGGCGAGGGGCTCGAACAGCCGCTCGGCAAAGAACTCTTGCAGTTGCCTTCCCGACGCACGGGCGACGAGCACGCCCAGGATGTCGGAGCAGACGTGGTACAGCCACCACTCGCCCGGCTGGTGCAGGAGCGGGATGCGGGAGAGCGCCGCCATCCATTCATCCGGTGCCGCGGCGACCTGGGGGCGCAGAGGGTCCACTTTCAGCTCGCTGAACAGCATCTCGACGACCGGCAGCGGATCGGACGGGAAGCCGTACCCGGCACGGAACGTGAGCAGATCGAACACGGTGATGGGTCTGGACGCCGGAACCACGTCGTCCACGGGGCTGGACGGCGTGCGCACGACGACCGGTGATGCCAGCTCCGGGAGCCATCGCTCGACCGGGTCGTCCAGGGCGAACCGGCCGTCCTCGACCAGCATCATGACGGCCGCGGCGATGACGGGCTTGGTCAATGACGCGATCCGGAAGATCGACTCCCTGGTCATCGGAGTGGCACCGTCCGCGTCGGCGGAGCCGACGGCCTCGACCTCGACCCGGTCGCCGCGCGCCACGAGGCCGACCGCTCCGGGCGCAAGACCCCGGCCCACGTGCTTTTCCAGTACGTCGTGCAGGTTGGTCATCGTTTCCCTTCCGGAGTGTGCGGCCTGAAGGAGGACCGCTGCCCCGGCGCGGAATCATCGGTCGTGCTCCGCAGCCGCCCAGGAGCAGGTCCGCGCCTCTGCCGGGCGCTACGCCTACCCGTACCCGGACTGACCGGACGGGGGTCCAGGGACGACCGAAGCCTGCCCGGAACCCCCGCACCGGGGGGCAACCCCACCTACGGGGTCCACCGGGCGGTGGACGGCAGGTACAACCGGACGATGCTGTCGGGAAGTTGGCCTGGCCAGCCAGGCTTTCCCCATGAATGAGCTTCCTGTGCGCGCCGCCCGTTGGAGCGCCCTGCACCCGTGGCGCGCGATCATCGGCTGGCTGATGTTCGTGGCCCTGTGCCTGGGCACCGGCGTCGCCGTCGGCACCAACAGCGCGACAACCGAGGACTACTGGATCGGCGAGGCCGGCCGTGCCGAGGCGATGGCGACCGAGGGAGGTCTGCAACGCGAGCCCACAGAACAGATCATGCTCTCGGCCAGGTCCGGCACTCTGGACGAGTCCGGCGCCGCAGCCGCCGCGCGGGATCTGACGACCCGGATGAGCCGCCTGCCCGAGGTGGAGAGGGTGGCTCCACCCCGCACCTCTGACAACGGAGAAGTCCTCCTGGTCCAAGTGACCATGAAGGGCTCCGAGTTGGACGGTAAGAAGAACGTCGGCCCGCTGGTCGCTCAGACCCGGGCGGTACAGGAGAGACATCCCGGCCTGCTGGTGGAGGAGACCGGAAGTCCCTCTATCAGCAAGGGAGTCGATGCCCAGCGCAGCAGCGATCTGGCGCTCTCCGAGACGATCGCCCTGCCGGTCACGCTGATCACCCTGCTGCTCGTGTTCGGCTCGGTGCTGCTGGCCGCGGTGCCGCTGCTGCTGGCACTCTCCTCCATCGCCGCGGCCATGGGCCTGTCGATGGTGGTCTCGCACATTTCGCCGGACGCAGGAGTCGGCAACAACGTCATCCTGCTGATCGGTCTCGCGGTCGGCGTCGACTACACGCTCTTCTATCTCAAGCGGGAGCGCGAGGAACGAGCCCGCTCCGGTGGCCGGCTCGCCCCCGAAGCGCTGGTGGGTCTGGCCGCGGCGACTTCGGGCCGCGCGATCGTGGTGTCCGGGCTCGCCGTCGTGGTCTCCACCGCCACGCTCTATCTGGCCTCCGACGTCGTCTTCTCCTCGCTGGCCACCGGCACCATCGTCGTCGTACTCGTCGCCGTGGCCAGCTCGCTGACCGTACTGCCCGCGCTGCTGGTCAAAACCGCGCAGCGGGCCGAACGACGGGCCGCCCGCAAGGCTGCGCGCACGGCTGCGCGCAGCAAACCCCGCCGGCCGCGGGAGACCGGGAACGGCCGGATCTGGGCCGCCCTGATGCGGCCCGCGGCCACACGCCCGGTTGCCACACTGTGCCTCGCCGGACTCTTCATGCTCGCCCTGGCCGTACCGGTGGCGGGTCTGAAGATCACCGAGATGAGCCGGGACACCCACTCCCGCGACATCCCGGCGATGCAGACGTACGACCGGCTGCACGTGGCCTTCCCGGAGTTGCGGGTCACGCATCAGGTCGTCGTACGGACACAGCCGGACGCGGCCCGGGTCGAAGGGCCGCTGAAGGAACTCGGCCAACGGGCGCAGGCAGACCCGCTGTTCACCGGGGAACCGCGACTGCGGACCTCCGAGGACGGCCGCATCGGCTCGCTCGAGTTGTCCGTACCGCACCGAGGCAATTCGCAGAAGGCGCTGAAATCCCTCAACCGTCTCCGCGACGACTACGTGCCCGCGGCGACCGGCGGGCTCCGCGGCGCGGAGGTTGGCGTGACAGGTGACGTCGCCCGCTACGCGGACTACCCGGCCCACCAGAACAGCAAGCTGCCGCTGGTGATCGGCACCCTGCTCCTGGTCACCTTCGCCATGACCGTGATGGCGTTCCGCTCGGTGGTGCTCGGGCTGATCGGTGTCGTGCTCAACCTGCTGTCGGCGATGGCGGCCCTGGGGCTGCTGGTCCTGGTCTTCCAGGACACCTGGGCGGAGGGTCTGCTCGGCTTCACCTCCACCGGATCGATCGGCTCCCGGGTGCCGCTGTTCCTGTTCGTCATCCTCTTCGGGCTCTCGATGGACTACCAGGTGTTCGTCGTGAGCCGGATCAGAGAAGCGGCACTGGCCGGTGCGCCCACCCGCAGAGCGGTGCTCGACGGGATGCGCAGCTCGGCGAGTGTGGTGACCAGCGCGGCCATAGTGATGGTCACCGTCTTCGGCACCTTCGTCGCACTGCGTCTGATCGAGATGAAGCAGATCGGTTTCGTACTCGCTGCCGCCGTGCTGCTGGACGCCTTCGTCGTCCGGATCATGATCCTCCCGTCGGCCATGTTGCTGCTCGGGCAGGTCAGTTGGTGGCCCTCGCGGGCGATACGGAGGGCACGGCCCGTCCCGCCGCGCATTCACGGTGGGGACTCCGTCCCCGTCGACGTAGGTTGAGCGGCATGAATCCGTGGTCGGGGGCCGGCAGCCGTCAGAACTCCTTCAAGGGCGCGGCCCTCGGCCATTCCACGGACCCCTTCTGGGTACGGACGCTCCGTCAGTGGAACGTGGCGTGCTGGGTTCTGTTCGGGGCGATGTTCGTCGGCCTGGCCACGATGGACCATCCCGGCAGCGACAAGTCGTGGGCCCTGGCGCTGCTGGGCAGTGTGGTGCTCTGCTACGTCGTCCTCGACCGGTTCCCGGGGAATCCCGTGGTGCGCCCGCACACTTACCTGTGGGTGCTCGTGGCCGGGCTGGGCGGGATCTCGTACCTGCGCAGCGGCTACGCGGCACTGTTCATCGTGACGCTGCCGCACTTCTGGCTGTTCGGCAGGACCCTGCGGGCCTCGATGGTCTTCATCGGGCTGGCCACCGGCGCCACACTGACCGGGAGCCTGGTACGTCAGGGCTGGAGCCCCGAGTTCTTCGGGTCCACCCTCGTCTCCACGCTCGTAGTGGTCGCGGCCGGTGTCCTGATGGGCTTGTGGGTGCACGCCGTTGTGGAGCAGAGCCGTGAACGCGCCGGTCTGATCGTGGAGTTGGAACAGACCCAACTCCAACTGTCCGAGGCGCACCGGCTCCAGGGCGCCGCCCACGAACGGGAGCGCATGGCGCGGGAGATCCACGACACGCTCGCTCAGGGCTTCGCGTCGATCGTGGTTCTCGCCGAGGCCGCACGGGCAGGGCTGGAGAGCGATCCGGGACGGAGCACGCAGCAGCTTCGTTCGATCGAGAGCACGGCGCGGGAGAACCTTGCCGAGGCACGCGAACTCGTCGGCTCCGCCCAGCAGAACACCGCGGCCGCCGGATCGGTGGACAAGGCCCTGCGCAGGACCCTGGACCGGTTCGCCGAGGACACCGGGCTCACCGTCGTCGCCGACCTGGCGGACATCGAATGCGACCAGCCC
>DATMEI010000124.1:0-2140 GCA_035556995.1 Streptomyces sp. | reverse complement strand
GCGGGACGTATCCCGCTTCCTTGAAGTAGCCCAAGTCCCTTGCCAGCGCGGCCGGATCGCACGCCACGTATCCGATGCGGCGCGGCCCGAGGCCCGCGATCTGCTGCACCGTCTGCTTGCCCGCGCCCGCACGCGGCGGGTCCAGGACGACGAGGTCGGCCTCGGTGATGCCGGTGCGCGGCAACACGCTCTCGACCTTGCCCTGTTCGATGCGGACACGGTCGAAGTCCGCCAGGTTGTGGCGGGCGTCCTCGGCAGCGCGCTTGGAGGACTCGATGCCCAGTACGGCCCCGCTGTCTCCGATACGGTCGGCCAGCGCGCCCGCGAAGAGGCCGGCGCCGCAGTACAGGTCGATGGCCATCTCGCCCTTGCGCGGGGTGAGTCCGCGCATCAGCGCGTCCACGAGCAGCTCCGCCGCCTGCGGGTGCACCTGCCAGAAGCCGCCCGCGCCGACCCGCCAGGTGCGGCCGTCGGCCCGCTCCCGTACGAAGTCACGTCCGTGCACGCGGTGCAGCGTCCCCTTGTCGGAGTTCTTCTCTCCCACCCTCAACACCGAGACGGGCTTGTCCAGTTCGACGATCGGGAGACGGCCGCCGGGCTTCGGTGTGAGGACCACCTGCCGGTCCTGCGAGCCGGTGGCGGCAGTGGCTTCGATGCCCGCGATCTGCGGCCACTCGCGCTCCTCGATGCCCAGTTCCTCTACTCCCGGGGCGGCGATGAGGCAGCGGTCGACCGGCTCGACGTCGTGCGAGCGGTGCCGCCGCAGTCCGGCCCGTCCCTCGTCGTCCACCGCGAACTGCACGCGCGTACGCCAGGCGGGCACCTCGCCCGAGGGCACCTTGTCGCCGGGTGCCGGTTCGACGGTGCCGTCCCAGGAGACGTCCTCGGGCGTCATCCCGGCCAGCCGCTGCAGCTGCTCGGTCAGCACCTCGCCCTTCATGCGGCGCTGCGCGCCCGGCTTGGCGTGCTGCCAGTCGCATCCGCCGCAGCGGCCCGGTCCGGAGAACGGGCAGGGCGCGGCAATGCGGTCCTTGGACGCCTCGAGCACCTCGACGGCGTCGGCGCGCAGGAAGCGGGAGTCGTCACGGCCCTCGGTGACGCGGGCGACGACGCGTTCGCCGGGCAGTGTGTGCCGTACGAACAGCACCCGCCCCTCGTCGGTACGGGCGACGCAGTGCCCGCCGTGCGCGACGGGGCCGATCTCGACCTCGTACTCCTCACCGGCCAGGGAAGGGGCGAGGGCGTCTGCGGAGGCTTCGGGCATGCGGGACAGCTCCAGGGATACGGCAATGCGGCGGGAGGCGGCCCGGCGGCGAAGAGTGCCGGACCGGGCAGTCCTTCAGTCTACGTCCCCGGCTGGACGCTCCTGTCCGCCCGCTGCGTCCGCCCAGTGCGTCCCTCGGTACGTCCTCTCAGTGCCCCCCGCCGAGCAGGGCTCCGGCACGGGGAACCGCCGCCTTCAGGCCGAGCTCGCTCAGGATGCGGTGCGTCGTGGCGGTCGCCGCGGACAGTACGGGAAGGCCGGATGCGTCCTCGACGTGCTGCACCGCTGAGAGCGAGGGCATCTGCACACATGCGGACAGAACGATCGCGTCGGCGCGGCTGAGGTCGAGGCGCCGCCAGTGCTCGCGCAGAGCGTCGGGGTCCAGCCGTGCGACGGCCAGGTTGTCGGGCACTTCGAGGCTGAGCGAGTCGACGACCTCGGTCCCGGCGTCCTGGATGTAGTTCACGACCGTCTCGGTGAGCGGCTTCATGTACGGGTTAATGACGGCGACCCGCTCGGCGCCCAGCGCCTCGATTCCGCTGAGCAGCGCGCCCGCGCTGGAGACGACCGGCGCCTGTGCGTTCTGGCCGCGGAGCACGGAGGTGATCTCGTCCTCGGCGGTGCAGTGGTAGCCGGGACCCTGCGCCATGATCGCCACCAGGCACGCGGTGGCGACGACATCGGGCCTGGCGTCGGCGAGTTCGAGGGAGGCACGCTCGGTCTGGGCGTTCATGCCCTTCAGCTGCTCGGGGGTCACCTTCTGCATGCGCATCCGGCTGCTGTGGAAGACGAACCGGTCTTCGGGCAGTACCTCCTCGCGGGAGCGCATCATGCGCGGAAGCTCGGTCTCCATCGTCAGGTTGGAGCTGGGGACGA
>DATMEI010000123.1:0-2749 GCA_035556995.1 Streptomyces sp. | reverse complement strand
CGTGGTTGCTCGTGGCATTGGCATGCACGCCATCGTTGCTCTCCGCGACCGCCGACGGCCGCACGGACGAACTCGGGCTCATCGTCCACGGCGGGACGGCCCTGTTCGCGTCGGTCGCACTTGTGGGTACGGTGGCCCACCAGCGTTTCCGGCAGGCGTCAGTGGCGGATTACCCTGGGTGAGGAAATTGCCCTCGCCCGGGTGTGATGGCCAACGGCTCTAGATCGATATGCAACGCTACGACAACCCGACCCACGGGCCGGGCGTCCACCGTAGAAGACGCGCACAGGGCGCGCGCGGCCACGAAGGGAGCTGTTGGGCGTGGAAGACCCGCCGCGAAACGGAGGCCGGGACCGCCGTCCTGCCCGTCCGCGGCAGGAGCCCTCACCCACGGGCCGCACACGTCCGGCGGGCGCACCGGGCCAGCCGCCCCGGCGTGGTGCTCCAGCCCCCGTCGGACCCGGACGGCAGCCGCCCTATGGCGACGAACGCCGGACGCCGCCGCCTCGACCGGAACCGCCGCGCCGCCGCGGCAGGACGGCCAAGGTCGCGCTGGCTGTCTTCTCGGTCGTGGTGCTGGGCCTGACCGGCTACGGCTGGGCGGCGATGAAGGGCCTGGTGGACGGGCTCACCACCTCCGACGTGATCGGCGAGGAAGGTGGCGGCGAGAAGCCCGCCGACGGCGCGCGGGACGTCCTGCTGGTCGGCCTGGACAGCCGCACCGACGCGCAGGGCAACCCGCTGCCGAAGGAGGTCCTGGAGCAGCTGCGTGCCAGCGCCGCGGACGAACCGCTGAACACCGACACGTTGCTGCTGATGCGCATTCCCAACGACGGCAGCAAGGCCGTCACCTTCTCCGTGCCGCGCGACTCATACGTGGACATTCCCGACGGGTACGGCAAGCACAAGATCAACTCCGCGTACGTGCGAGCCAAGAACGAGTCGATCCGGGAGTTCCAGGGACAGGGCGTCAGCGACCCGAAGGACCTGGAGCTGCGCAGCAACCAGGAGGGCGCGAAGAAGCTGATCGAGACGATGGAGCAGCTCACCGGCGTCACGATCGACAACTATGCCGCGGTGAACCTCCTCGGCTTCTACGACATCACCCAGGCCGTCGGCGGGGTGGACGTCTGCCTGAAGAACAAGGTCAAGGACAAGTTCTCCGGCGCGGACTTCGAGGCCGGGCCGCAGACGATCTCCGGCGCGGACGCGCTCGCGTTCGTGCGGCAACGCCACGGCATCGACGGCGACCTGGACCGCGTCGTAAGCCAGCAGGTCTTCATGGCGGGCCTGGCGAAGAAGATCCTCTCCGCGGGAACCCTCGCCGACCCCGGGAAATTGCAGGCACTGATCGACGCCACGAAGAAGTCGGTGGTACTCAACCAGGGCTGGGACATCATCGGGTTCGCCCAGCAGATGAAGGGGCTCACCGGCGGGCAGCTCGAATTCCACACGATCCCCGTCGGCCGCTACATCGAAACCGAGAACGACGGCGACGCGATCGAGGTCGATCCGAAGCAGGTCTCGGAATTCGTGCGGGGCTCCGCCGGGCTCCCCGCACCGCCGCCCGCACCGGGTGACGAGAACGCGGGTACGACCGTCGACGTTCGCAACGCCTCCGGCGTGACCGGTCTGGCCGCCGAAGTCACGCGCACGCTCACGGACAAGGGCTTCACCGCGGGCGACACCGCCAACGCGGAGTCACGCAAGCACACGGTGATCCGCCACGCGCCGGGCGCACAGGACGCCGGGCGGAAGGTCTCGGACGCGCTCGGTGCCGTCGGAACCGTCGAGGAAGACGCCTCGATCGCCGCCGGTCGCGTGACCGTGCTCCTCGGAAGTGACTACTCCGGTCCGGATTCCGGCCGTAGCTCGGCGGTCGAACCCAACGCCCAGGGCGGCTCGTCCCCCGCCGGTGCACGGCAGCAGCAACCCCCGCCCGCGCCGCCCATCACGGCCGAGGGCGTGCCCTGCGTCAACTGACCGATAACGCCTTCACGGGCTCCGTCGGGGACCGAATGCTAGGCCATTCGGGTCTGACTAATGATCTTTTGTCCCATTTTCGGGGTGAACCGCGTAAGTGAGAGCACCCCGGCCGCTTTCATTCATGTGAAGCAAGCTCGCGTTCTCCGGCGAACGATGCCGGCGCGGGCGTCGCATGAGTGAGGGCAGGGGGCAGGAGTGCGGATCGACGGGGAGGCGTATCAGCGCGCGCTCGGTGACGAGCTGAGGAAGCTGAGACGAAAGCGCAATTGGACGCGCAAGGATCTGAACGCCAGGCTGCAGAGCGAGATCTCTCTGCAGACGTTGGCGACCTACGAGCTGGGAATGCGCCAGTGCTCCGTGGTACGGCTGGTCGAGCTGTGTATCGCGATGGACGAGCTCCCGCAGAATCTCATCGCCAGGGTGCACCGGCGGGTCTTCGCGGACGAGCCCGGCCGCGTGCGGCTGGACCTGGGCCGGATCGCCGCCGACGACCAGTCGGAACTGCTGCCGCTGCGGCGATGGGCGAAGGAACGTCTCGCCAACACCGCGACGGTGGAATTTCAACTGGACCTGGCGGCGCTGGATCGGATGGCCGAGCTGTGCGGCCTGGCCAGCACCGACCTGCTCGCACGGCTGCGTGCGATTTCCGGTATCCGGAGCCCGGTGTAAGGGAGGGAACCGACCAGGGCCACGGAAGGCCGTCCGTTCACGTGCCCGCCGGTCACGACCGGCGGGCACGGCGGCCGCGCCGAAGTGACACCGC
>DATMEI010000122.1:0-5590 GCA_035556995.1 Streptomyces sp. | reverse complement strand
AGCGCGACGTGAAGGGCCTGTACGCGCGGCAGGCAGCCGGTGAGATCTCCGGGCTGACCGGCGTGGACGACCCGTACGAGGCCCCCGATGCGCCCGATCTGCGGATCGAGGCCCACCGGCAGGGCGTGGAGGAATCCGCCGCGGCGCTGCTGGCGCTGCTGAGTGAGAGGGGACTGGCGTGACGACGGCGATCACGACGCTGGAGGAGAAGGACAACCCCTACGCGCTGTCGCACCTGGACGCGCTGGAGTCGGAGGGTGTGCACATCTTCCGCGAGGTGGCCGGGGAGTTCGAGCGCCCGGTGATCCTCTTCTCCGGCGGCAAGGACTCGATCGTCATGCTGCACCTGGCGCTGAAGGCGTTCGCCCCGGCGCCCGTACCCTTCGCGCTGCTGCACGTGGACACCGGGCACAACTTCCCCGAGGTACTCGAATACCGCGACCGTGCGGTCGAGCAGCACGGGCTGCGTCTGCACGTCGCGTCCGTGCAGGAGTTCATCGACTCCGGCCGGCTGCGCGAGCGTCCCGACGGCACCCGCAACCCGCTGCAGACGCTGCCGCTGCTCAACGCCATCGACTCCCACCGCTTCGACGCGGTCTTCGGCGGCGGACGCCGGGACGAGGAGAAGGCGCGCGCCAAGGAGCGGGTCTTCTCACTGCGGGACGAGTTCGGCGGCTGGGACCCGCGCCGTCAGCGTCCCGAGCTGTGGCAGCTCTACAACGGCCGCCACGCAGCGGGTGAACACGTGCGTGTCTTCCCGCTCTCGAACTGGACCGAGCTGGACGTGTGGCAGTACATCGCACGCGAGAAGATCGAACTGCCCGCCATCTACTACGCACACGAGCGCGACGTCTTCTCCCGCTCCGGCATGTGGCTGGCCCCCGGCGAGTGGGGCGGCCCCGGTGAGGACGAGCGGGTGCAGGAGCGCAAGGTGCGTTACCGCACCGTCGGCGACATGTCCTGCACCGGCGCTGTCGACTCCGACGCCGACACCATCGAGAAGGTCATCGCGGAGATCGCCGCGTCCCGGCTGACAGAGCGCGGTGCCACCCGCGCCGACGACAAGATCTCCGAGGCCGCCATGGAAGACCGCAAGCGCGAGGGGTATTTCTGATCATGAATTCACCCACCACGCCCGCCGGCTTCGGTGCCCATGACGAGGCACTCGCGGCCACCTCGCTGCTGCGCTTCGCCACCGCAGGCTCCGTCGACGACGGCAAGTCCACGCTGGTCGGACGGCTGCTGCACGACTCGAAGTCGGTGCTGACCGATCAGCTGGAGGCCGTCGAGCACGCCTCCCGCAGCCGCGGCCAGGAGGCCCCGGACCTGGCCCTGCTGACGGACGGGCTGCGCGCCGAGCGGGAGCAGGGCATCACCATCGATGTCGCCTACCGCTACTTCGCCACACCGCGGCGCCGGTTCATCCTCGCCGACACCCCGGGCCACGTGCAGTACACGCGGAACATGGTCACCGGCGCCTCCAACTCCGAACTGGCCGTCGTCCTCGTCGACGCCCGCAACGGAGTGGTCGAACAGACCCGCCGCCACGCCGCCGTCGCCGCGCTCCTGCGCGTGCCGCACGTCGTGCTCGCGGTCAACAAGATGGACCTGGTCGACTACGACGAGACCGTGTTCGCCGCCATCGCCGAGGAGTTCACCCGCTACGCCGCGTCGCTTGGCGTCCCCGAGGTCACGACGATCCCCATCTCGGCGCTCGTCGGCGACAACGTCGTGACCCCGTCCGCGCACATGGACTGGTACGGCGGCCCGACCGTGCTCGAACACTTGGAGACCCTCGCCGTCACCGACGACCCGAGTGAGGACCCGGCCCGCTTCCCCGTCCAGTACGTCATCCGCCCGCAGACCCCCGAACACCCCGACTACCGCGGCTACGCGGGCCAGATCGCCTCCGGTCTGCTGCGCGTCGGCCAGAGCGTGACGGTGCTGCCGTCGGGACGTACGAGCACGATCGAGGCACTGGACGTGCTGGGGCAGTCCGTGGACGTCGCCTGGGCGCCGCAGTCCGTCACCGTGCTGCTCGCCGACGATCTGGACATCTCCCGCGGCGACATGATCGTCCCCAGCGACGCGACCGTCACCGCCAGCCAGGACCTGACAGCGACCGTCTGCCACCTGCACGACACGCCTCTGACGCCCGGGGCACGGGTGCTGCTGAAGCACACCACCCGCACCGTCAAGGCGATCGTGAAGGAGATCCCCTCCCGGCTGACGCTCGACGACCTCTCCCAGCACCCTGAGCCCGGCAGCCTCGTGGCCAACGACATCGGCCGCGTCGTGCTGCGCACCTCCGAACCCCTGCCCGTCGACGCATACGCCGACTCCCGGCGCACCGGCTCCTTCCTGCTCATCGACCCTGCCGACGGCTCCACGCTGACCGCGGGCATGGCCGGTGACGCGTTCGCCGACGCCGTCGTGGACGCGGGCGGCGCAGAGGCGGAGCGGGCCGGCGCGGACGACGACGGCTGGGACTTCTGAGGCCCTCATGTCCCTTGCCACCGAGGTCTTCTCGACCTTCGACCAGACAGGCGGCCGGATAGGCAGCGGCGTCCGCGGCAGCGGCCAGGGCGGAGTCGGGCCCTGCCGGAGCTGAGGCGTACGCGCCACAGCCGTGCCCGCCCGCAGTCCTGCCCCGCCCGCCCCGCCTGATCCGGCGTTCCGAGAGGACCTCGCCCCATGTCTGCCCGTATATCCGCTCACCCGCGAACGCTCCGCGCGCTCGCCGCACTTGTCACGCTCCCACTGCTGGTGACGGCCTGCGGTTACGGTTCCAAAGCACCCGCGGACAAGGGCGGTCCCGCTGCCGCAGGCGGCAAGAAGGTCGACGGGCTCGACAAGGTGAAGGTCGGCTACTTCGGCAACGTCACCCACGCCACCCCGCTCGCCGGGCTCCGCAAGGACGGCGAGATCCCCAAGGAACTGGGCGGCACGAAGGTCTCCACCCAGGTCTTCAACGCGGGCCCCGCAGCCATCGAGGCACTCAACGCCAAGGCCGTCGACATGAGCTGGGTCGGCCCCTCCCCCGCGATCAACGGCTACACCAAGTCCGGCGGCAAGAACCTGAAGATCGTCGCCGGTGCCACCTCCGGCGGCGCCTCCCTCGTGGTCGACCCCGACGAGATCAAGTCGGTCGGGGACCTCAAGGGCAAGCAGATCGCCACACCGCAGCTCGGCAACACCCAGGACGTGGCCCTCCTCAACTACCTCAAGGAGAAGGGCCACAAGGTCGATCCGGAGACCGGCAAGGGCGATGTCTCCGTGCTGCGTCAGGACAACAAGGAGATCCCGACGACCTTCCAGCAGGGCGGCATCGACGGTGCCTGGGTGCCGGAGCCCACCGCCTCCAACCTGGTCGCCAAGGGCGGCAAGGTCCTGCTGAACGAGAAGAAGCTGTGGAAGGACGGGAAGTTCGTCACCACCAACCTCGTCGTGCGGCAGGACTTCCTCAAGAAGCACCCCGACGTGGTCGAGGCAGTCGTACGCGGCTCGGTGCGTGCCAACGCCTGGATCAACGACCACCCGGACGAGGCGAAGAAGCACATCAACAGCGCCCTGGAGCGCGACGCCGGAAAGCCGCTGCCGCAGCCGGTCCTCGACTCCGCCTTCAAGGACATCGAGGTCACCGACGATCCGCTGGCCGCCACGCTCAAGCGCGAGGCCGAGCACGGAGTCAAGGCGGGGCTGTTGAAGAAGGCCGAACTCAAGGGCATCTACGACCTCTCGATCCTCAACAGGGTGCTCAAGGGCGAAGGAAAGCCCGCCGTCGACGAAGCCGGACTCGGCAGCTGACAGCAACACCCCAACCGGAGGTGACAGCGATGACCACCACACTGACCACAAAGCCCACCACCGCGTCCGCGGCAGGAGCGGGCGTTCAGGATGCGCGCCCGGCGATGGACGAGGCCGGGTACGCCGCCCGTATCGACCACGTCTCCAAGTCCTTCGGACGTGCGGACGCCCAGCAGCTCGTGCTGGACGACATCACCCTCGATGTCGCGCCCGGCGAGTTCGTGACGCTGATCGGCGCGTCCGGCTGCGGCAAGTCCACGCTGCTCAACCTGGTCGCGGATCTGGACAAGCCGTCGGCCGGCGCCATCGACGTACCTGGTGGGCGGCCCTCCCTGATGTTCCAGGAGCATGCTCTCTTCCCGTGGCTGACCGCGGGCAAGAACATCGAGCTGGCGCTGAAGCTGCGCGGCGTGCCCAAGCCCGAGCGGCGCGGCGAGGCCGAGCGGCTGCTGGAGCTCGTACGGCTGACGGGGGCGCACCGCAAGCGTGTGCACGAGCTCTCCGGCGGCATGCGGCAGCGCGTCGCACTCGCACGCGCCCTCGCCCAGGACAGCCAACTGCTGCTGATGGACGAGCCGTTCGCTGCGCTGGACGCCATCACCCGTGACGTACTGCACGAGGAGCTGACCCGGATCTGGTCCGAGACCAACGTCTCGGTCCTCTTCGTCACGCACAACGTGCGTGAGGCGGTGCGCCTGGCGCAGCGGGTGGTGCTGCTCTCCTCACGGCCCGGACGCGTAGCCCGCGAGTGGGCCGTGGACATCCCGCATCCGCGCCGCATCGAGGACTCGGACGTCGCCAACCTGTCCGTGGAGATCACCGAAGAGCTGAGGGGGGAGATCCGCCGACATGGCCAGCACTGAGACCAAGGCGGACGCGAGCGCGGCTGCGGGCGCGGGCGCGGGCGGGAACGGCGGTGCCGGGAAGCCGGCCGCCGCCGATCTCGCGGGCCTGGAGGCCGGGCTCGACGCGCTCGACGCGCGCACCACCACGCGCCCGCCGATCGGCCAGGTCCTGCGCCGCAAGGTCGTGCCGCCGGTGATCGCGGTCGTGCTCGTACTGGGGCTGTGGCAGCTCGCGTTCGCGCTGGAACTCAAGGAGCCGTACCAGCTGCCGGGCCCTCTGATGGTGTGGGACGCCCTGGCCGAGGAGTGGTACAAGGGCACGATCCTGTCCATCATCTGGCAGAGCGTCTCGCGGGGCGCACTCGGTTTCGCCGTCGCGCTGGTGCTGGGCACACTCCTGGGTCTGCTGGTGGCGAAGGTCAAGACCGTACGGGCGGCGATCGGGCCGATCCTCTCCGGACTGCAGTCGCTGCCGTCCGTGGCGTGGGTACCCGCGGCGATCATCTGGTTCGGACTCACCGACGCCACGATCTACGCGGTGGTGCTGCTGGGCGCGGTGCCCTCCATCGCCAACGGGCTGGTCGCGGGCGTCGATCAGATCCAGCCGCTGCATCTGCGAGCGGGACGGGTCATCGGCGCGACCGGGCTGCGCGGGGTACGGCACGTGCTGCTGCCGGGTGCGCTGCCCGGCTACATCGCGGGTCTCAAGCAGGGCTGGGCGTTCTCCTGGCGCTCGCTGATGGCTGCGGAGATCATCGCGCCGTCGCCCGATCTGGGCATCGGTCTGGGCGCACTGCTGGAGTACGGCCGCAACGCCAGCTCCATGGCCATGGTGTTCGAGGCGATCCTGCTGATCCTGTTCGTCGGCATCGCCATCGAGCTGCTGATCTTCAGCCCACTGGAGCGGCGGGTCCTGCGCGGCCGTGGCCTGCTGGTGA
>DATMEI010000121.1:0-6773 GCA_035556995.1 Streptomyces sp. | reverse complement strand
GCCGCCGCAGCGACCGCCGCGAAGCGTGGCTGGCACTGTGTGCCGTGATCCTGATCGTCGTCATCTCTCCAGTCGTCGGGTGGCTGGGTGCTTCCGCGGCGCACGGCGCACTGCTGCAGAACGCGAAGGAACAGGAGCGTGGCCGCCACCAGGTGTGGGCGACCGCCGAATCCGTGCAGACACGTGCTCCGCTGGACTCCGATCCCGAGTCCGCCGCGCAGCGCCCCGACAGCCATCGCGTGGTGGCCCACTGGGCGGCTCCGGACGGCAGCAGCCACAAGAGCAGTGTCGGTACGCAGCAGCGTGTGCAGCCCGGTGACCGCTTCCTCATCTGGACGGACACCGAGGGCCACGCCGTCAAACGCCCGATGAATCCGGGCACCGCTTCCTCGTACGCAGCCCTCGCCGGGCTCGCCGTCGGCGTAGGCGCCGCGGCAGCCATGGAGAGCGGACGGCGGCTGACCGTACGGCAGTTGCTGCGGCGGCGGTACGCGCTATGGGACGAGGAGTGGGCGCGCATCGGCCCGGACTGGGGACGTACGGGCTCCAACAACTGACTCCTGCGCCGGGACCGGGACACGCTCCGCCCGCGTTCACCCGCGCGGGCGGTCTCCGGTGCGGGGCTGCCCGCCCGTCTGCCCGCCTGCCGATCCGCCGGTCCCGACCAGCGCCCGAAGTGCGGACGCGTGCGTCCCGCAGCCACCGGCGCACGCTACGGTGGTGCATCTCCCGTGCGCGTTCCAACGCGCCATAGGTACCTTCGAAGTTGGGGCACAGCTGTCCATGGCACAGGGCTCGGTGCAGGTGACGCACGCCGGTACGTCGCGGTGGCGGCGCCGCACGGGAGAGTACGCCTCTCTCGCCGCAGCCCTGGAGGTGGCGACCGACGGTGACGTGGTGACCGTCGCGCCCGGCACGTACCGCGAGAACCTGGTGCTGGATCGCACCGTCACCCTGCGCGGGCCCGAGCGGGCCGCTTCGGGGTCCGTACGCATCGCCCCCGTCGAGGGTGTGGCGCTGACCGTACGGTCCTCGGCAGTCGTGCAGGACCTGCAGATCGAGGCGCAGGACGCCGCTTCACCCGCCCTGCTGGTCGAGGACGGCGCCGCCGAGCTGACCGGGCTGCGGGTCATGACGCGTTCGGCAGCCGGGATCGAGGTGCGCGGCGGCGCCCGTCCCACAGTGCGCCGCTGCACCGTCGACAATCCGGCCGGTATCGGAATCAGCGTCACCGGCGGCGCCGGCGGGGTCTACGAGGAGTGCGAGGTCGTCTCCGCCGGGCAGTCCGGGATATCGGTGCGTGACGGCGCCCATCCGCGCCTGGAGCGCTGCCGCGTCCACCACGCCACGGGAGCGGGGCTGTCGCTGCACGGCGAGGACAGCGCGGCAGAGGCGGTGGGCTGCGAGATCTACGAGATCAAGGGCAGCGGCGTGCAGGTCGTCTCCCGCGCCACCGGCCACTTCACCGACTGCCAGGTGCACCGCACTTCCGCGGACGGCGTCACCCTCGACACGGACGCGGTGCTCACGCTCGCCGACTGCGACATCCATGACATTCCCGAGAACGCCCTTGATCTGCGCTCCCGTTCGGTCCTCACGCTCACCCGCTCGACGGTGCGGCGCTTCGGCCGCAACGGTCTGTCCGTATGGGATCCGGGCACCCGTGCGGACGCCAACAGCTGCGAGATACATGAGAGTACGGGCGACTACCCCGCCGTGTGGATCAGCGACGGCGCCACCGTCGTGCTGGACTCCTGCCGGGTGCACAGCGTGCCGGACGCCCTGTTCGTCCTCGACCGGGGTTCCCGCGCCGACGTCATCGACAGCGACCTGACTCAAGTGCGCGGTACAGCGGTGTCGGTGAGCGACGGCGCGACCGTACAGCTCGACGACTGCCGGATCCGTGAGGCCGCGACGGGGGCCTGGTTCCGTGACCACGGCAGCGGAGGCACGCTCGCCAACTGCACGGTCGACGGCGTCGCCACGGGCTTCATCGTCACCAAGGGCGCGGACCCCGACATCGAGCGGTGCACGGTCTCATCACCCGAAGAGGCCGGCTTCTACGTCTCCGCGGAGGGCCGCGGCACGTTCCACGGCTGCCGGGTCACCGGCTCCCAGGGGTACGGCTTCCACGTCATCGACGGCTGCCGGACGACGCTGCGCCGCTGCCGGACGGAGCGGTGCGCGCGCGGCGGCTTCGAGTTCGCCGAAGAAGGCCCCGTCGTCGAGGACTGCACGAGCGACGAGAGCGCCGTCTCCGTGACTGCCGGCCCCACGACACCACCGGCAGACCGGCCCGCGGCCCCCGCCGGTCCGGGACTGCTCACAGCACCCCTCACCGCGCCGCAGCCGGCGACTGCGGCCAAGGCCGCGGCCCCCGCGGCATCAGCCGCAGCCGAGAGCGAGTCGGCCGGGGACGCGAAGCCCGCCCGTCCCTCGAATGAAGTCCTCGGCGAACTCGACGCCCTGGTGGGCCTGGACAGCGTCAAACGTGAGGTACGGGCGCTCACCGACATGATCGAGGTGGGGCGCCGGCGGCAGCGCGCCGGGCTCAAGGCGGCGTCCGTACGACGGCATCTGGTCTTCACCGGCTCCCCCGGCACCGGCAAGACCACGGTCGCGCGGCTCTACGGCGAGATTTTGCACTCCCTGGGGGTGCTGCAGAGCGGGCACCTCGTGGAGGTCTCCCGTGTCGACCTGGTGGGCGAGCACATCGGCTCCACGGCCATCCGCACCCAGGAGGCTTTCGACCGGGCGCGCGGCGGAGTCCTCTTCATCGACGAGGCCTACGCCCTCTCCCCGGAGGACGGCGGGCGTGACTTCGGCCGTGAGGCCATCGACACGCTGGTGAAGCTGATGGAGGACCACCGCGAGGAGGTGGTGGTGATCGCCGCCGGCTACACCACGGAGATGACGCGCTTCCTCGCCGTCAACCCCGGTGTGGCGTCCCGCTTCTCACGCACCATCACCTTCGGCGACTACGCGCCGGAGGAGCTGCTGCGGATCGTGGAGCAGCAGGCGGAGGAGCACGAGTACCACATCAACGAGGGCGCCACCGAGGCGCTGCTGAAGTACTTCACGGCGCTGCCCAAGGGGCCCTCGTTCGGCAACGGGCGCACCGCACGGCAGACGTTCGAGGCGATGGTCGAGCGCCACGCGGGCCGCGTGGCGCAGCTCCCCGACCCGAGCACCGACGACCTGACGCTCCTCTACGCGGACGACTTGCCCGATTCGCTCTGACCGGGGGCGGCTTCGCCTCCGCTCTGGCGTGGTACGCCGCCGCTCCCCTCGGTGGCCGGCTCCCCCGTCTCCTGCGGCACTTGAACAGCGGCGGGTGACTCTGGCTCCCCGGCGCCGCCGGGCGCGGGTTCCCGTCGGCGAAGGCGCGTGAGGAGGCGGTCCCTCTCCTCGTCGAAGACGGGGTCCGCCTGGTACTCGCCGTGCCCCAGGATCGGTGCGGGGAGCGGGTGGTGGACGGTGCGGCCGTACTCCAGGGGGTCCAGCAGCGGGCCGCGGTCCACGTCCGGTACATCGCTGCCGGAGCCGACAGGGCCGCCGATGGGATCGGTCAGGCGCCACAGATTGCGCCAGCAGTCCACCTGCTGGTGCAGGTCCTGCAGCTGGCGCGGGCCGAAGTAGGCGGGGAACCAGCGCCCGTAGAGCCGTTCCAGGGGCGAGCCGTAGGTGAGCAGAGCGACCTGCCCACGGGTGCCGGGGTCCAGGTGCCAGACGGCTGCCGCGGCCAGCACGCTGCCCTGGGAGTGCCCGGAGATCACCAGCCGTCCGCCTGTCTGCTCCGTCCAGGTGGCCATGCGCCACGCCAGGTCGGGGACGGCGCGCTCGGCGTAGCAGGGCGGAGAGAAGGGGTGGGCGGCGCGCGGCCAGAACGTGCCGACGTCCCAGAGGATGCCGATGGTCCGGCGGGCGGAGACATCACGGTAGGCGCGGCGGCCCCAGGCGAGGAAGAGGACGAAGGCGAAGCCGATCAGCCAGGAGCCCAACGCCTGTGCGGTGTCGGCGAATCCGTCTATCACTGCGGGCAGTCCGTCCGCGGCACGGCCCGGGACCTGCCGGGTGAGCCAGGTGCCGAGGACTCCGGCTCCGCCGAGAAGCAGCGTCACCAGAGCGATCGTGCCGGCGATCCACGGCGCGGAGTCGGTGAGCGCGGCGCGTGCGATGACGGACGCGATCCTGCGTGAACGGGAGGCGTCGGGCAGGGAGTCGGGGTAGCCGCGCTCCACATCGTCCGTCATCTCCCGGCTGCGGCGGCCGAGTTGGAAGAGGAACCACAGCAGCAGCACGAGGACGACGCCCAGCAGCACCGGAATCGCGGAGGACTGCCAGGTCAGCAGGATCGGCGGCCCGTCGATCAGCCCGTTGCCCATGCCGGGTGTGCCGGAGCCGTCCAGCCAGTCGCCGACCCGCTGGGTGACGCCGCCGGACATCACGCCGCCCAGTGCGCAGGCGAGCATCGCGACGGACGAGGCACCCAGGCCCTTCAACACCGTTCGCGGGACGGGCCGTTCGCGGTGCAGCAGGAGGCCGATCACTCCCAGCGCCGCGACCAGCACGCCCTGTCCGACGGCCAGCACGCCGAAGGTCTCGTCCCCCGGCAGCTCTCCCCCGGCAGAGACCCACTGGGGACGCGACCAGGCCGCATGCACGGCAGCGAGTGCCAGTACGCCGACGGTGATGCCGGGAAGCGCCCGGACGGTCACCTTGTCGAGGGCGTCGTCGGGTTCGCTCTCCTTACGGCCGCGCCGGCACACCACGTACAGCACCCACACCGTGCACACGACGACGAGAACCTCGATCAGCCAGCCCAGTGCGTCAAGTCCCGTGCTGCCGCCGGGTTTCCGGTCGTAGCGGGTCGTCGCGGCGGCGAGCGCGGCAGCGATGGTGAGGAAGCCGGCAGCGGTGTGGGCCGCCCGCAGCCGTGCCACCAGCCGCTTGCCGTACCAGAATCCGGGCAGGCACAGCGCCGGGCGTTCCTGCGCCGCGGCGTCGTACTCGCTCACCTCGGTCCGCAGCGGCCGCTGCGACTCGTAGGCCGCCCACGTACGGTGCGAGAGCCACCACAGCAGCAGGGTCAGCACGGCGGGCACCACGGCGGCCAGCGCGAGGCGGCGGCCCGGCTGGCTCCACCAGCCGCCCTCACCCGCGGGGTTCTGAGCCATGAAGCTCAGCCACGAACGCTCCGCGGCGCAGGCAGTGGAACCGGCGCACTGCCAGGCGACCAGGTCGAGCGCGACCTCGCAGGCGGCGGCCACCAGCAGCACGGTCAGGCTGAGGGAGACGAGACGTACGAGAACGCCGTGCATGCGGACCGCGAAGTGGCGGCCGTGGGCGGCGGGACGCATCCAGTGGGCGAGGTTGGCGACCATGAAGGGCAGCAGGATCAGCCACAGTGCGCGCGCGCCGTTGCCGGAGGTGAGGTTGCACCAGGAGTACGCCTCCGGGACCGGCTTGTCGGTGTAGTCCTGCGGGCGGGCCTCGGCGTCGACGTCGTCGGTGCGCCGGTAGACGGCTGCCGTGGTGTCGCCGGTGATGCGCTCTATGCGTGGATCACCCAGCATCTCCTCGGGCGTCGTACCGCCCACTCCGTGCACGAGCAGTTCCAGGTTCAGGCCGGGCGGCGGCTCGACTCCCGACTCCTGCTGGGCTGTTCGGGCCACGCTGGGCGGCCCGCTGCTGTTCTCGTCCTGCGGCAATGTCCTGCTCCCCCGAGGTGCTGCCTGCGGTCCAGATCGCCTCTGCATCCTGCCCGGAACGTGCCTCCCGCAGGCTCTCCACACAGAAGCCACGCGAAATCTTGCATCCTCCCCCAGCTGGAGGAGGGGGATTTTGGCTCGCGCTGCCTCGCCGCTCAGCGGACGGCCGACAGCCGCAGCCGGAAGGTGAACCGGACGTACCCGGCATGCTCGATTTTCTGAGGTGCCGTCATGCGGTGAACCTACCGGCCAGGGCTGACATCCCCACCCCGCCCCTGCAGGACGGGGCATCCAGTGCCCGCGCTGCCCCCCTCGTCACATGGGAGGATGTCCGCACGGGGAACGGAGCATGGCGGGGCGGGGCGGACGAAGGGACAAGGCGCGGTGGGCGACAACCACAATCTGCTCGCGGAGCAGCGGCGAGCGCTCATCCTCGACGAGGTACGGCGCCGCGGCGGCGCCCGAGTGGCCGAACTGACCCGGAAGTTGCTGGTCTCGGACATGACTGTGCGCCGTGATCTGGACATCCTCGCCCGCCAGGGCGCCCTCGAGAAGGTGCACGGCGGAGCGGTGCCCCTCGCGGACGCCAGCACCCATGAGCCCGGATTCGAGGCGAAATCGTCCCTGGAGCTGTCGGCGAAGGCGGAGATCGCGCGGGCGGCGGCCGTCATGGCGCAGCCCGGCAGCGCGATCGCCCTCTCCGGTGGCACGACGACGTACGCCCTGGCCCAGGAGCTGACCGACCTGCCCGATCTGACGGTGGTCACCAACTCGGTGCGCGTCGCCGACGTCTTCCACGCGGCGCACCGCGGCCCGGGCGGCTCGCGCGCACCGCGTCCCGGCGCCGCGACGGTGGTACTGACCGGCGGCGTGCGTACGCCCTCGGACTCGCTGGTCGGGCCGGTGGCCGACGCGGCGATCCGCTCGCTCCACTTCGATGTTCTCTTCCTGGGCGTGCACGGCATATCCGTCGAGGCGGGGCTCTCGACGCCGAACCTGGCGGAGGCGGAGACGAACCGGCGCTTCGTCGCCTCTGCCCGCCGGGTCGTCGTGGTTGCGGAC
>DATMEI010000120.1:0-2482 GCA_035556995.1 Streptomyces sp. | reverse complement strand
AGAGAGGAGGAGGCATCCAGGATGTCGGAGGCGTCCGAGACGGAACGCAGCAGCGACTGGATCTCCCGCACCACCCGCTTCACGGGCGTCTGCGACGCGCTGCCCGAAGAGGCCGTCTGCGACGTGCTGTTGAGGACGCTTCCCCCGGCGGTGCGCCGTACCTCCTCCATCCGGTGCGTGGCGTCGGCCGCGCTGACCTCGCCCCGTGCGACCTCGGAGGCCAGTTCCTGCAGGGCCTGCACCCGCTGTACGACCGCGGGATTGCCGATCTTCGCGCGCTGGCCGCTCATCAGCTGGGAGAGCATGGGGGCGGAGAGGCCCAGCACAGTGGCGAGCCGCGCCTGGTTCAGACCGAGGTCCTCGATGAGCCGGCGAAAGAGCGTCCCCAGCGGCTCCCCGTACCACTGAGTTTGCAGCTCACGCGCTTTCGCGGTGGATTCCTGCTGTGCTGCGTCCATCACGTCTCCCCTGGACTCCCCTGGCGCTTCGCTGACGCGAACTTGCCGAGCATCCTACGGACGGTGCCCGACGGGGGGCGATACCCGGTCGGAATTCGCTCCGCGCAGCCGGTACTCTTGTGCGCAGCGGGGCCTTAGCTCAGTTGGTAGAGCGCTGTCTTTGCATGGCAGATGTCAGGGGTTCGACTCCCCTAGGCTCCACTTTCATGAGGGCCCCTGAGGTGCGGAAACGTACGCTCAGGGGCCCTCTTCGCGCGCTCGGGGCGCGGCGCGGGGTGACCGCCGGCGCCAGCGTGGGCGACAGCGCGGGATGCGGGGGCGGCCCTCGCGTGCGAGCGGGGGCGGGCAAGCCACTCAACGGACGGCTGTGGGCGGCCGTTGGGCGGCACGCGAAGTTGCGGCCGGGCCGTGCCCGTTCGCCGCCGGAGTCCATCGGAGCGCTGCTGTACGGGCGTTGTGCGGACACCGTACGGGCAGCCCGTGACCCGGGTGTGCTTCCCGTCACATGCCGGACGGCCGCTTCGCATGTGCCTCTTCCTCTTCACCTGCGCGAAGTCGCCTGCCGGGGACGAGCCGGGGACGAGCCGGGAACGGACCAGTGCCGCGGGCCTGTACCGCGGGCTCTGTGCCGCGGCCCCCGAGCGCCGCCGCAGGCTAGTGCCCGTCCAGACCACGCGCCCGCCGGAAGCGGTTCAGCCCGTCCGACAGGTCGGTCAGCGGCTCCGGGTAGTCGAGACGGTCACGCTCGCGCCGGGGGAGCTTCCAGGGCCGGTGCGCCGACGCTCCGGGGACGTCGGCGAGTTCGGGCAGCCAGCGGCGTACGTAGGTGCCGTCCGGGTCGAAGCGCTTGGCCTGCGTGAGCGGGTTGAGTACGCGATTGGGCCTGGTGTCGTTGCCGGTGCCCGCCACCCACTGCCAGTTGAGCTGGTTGTTCGCCACGTCGCCGTCGACGAGCAGATCGAGGAAGTGCCGGGCACCGACCCGCCAGTCCACGTACAGCGTCTTGGTGAGGAAGCTCGCCGCCAGCAGACGTGCCCTGTTGTGCATCCAGCCCTCGTGGCGCAGCTGCCGCATCGCCGCGTCGACGAGGGGGTAGCCGGTGCGGCCCTCCTGCCATGCCGCGATCTCGTCCTCCTCGTGACGCCACCGGTCCCCGCGGGTGCGGTAGTCCTCCTGGGAGGCGCGGGGGCGGGCGGCGAGCACCTGGTGGTGGAAGTCCCGCCAGGCCAGCTGACGTACGAACGCGTCCGCGCCCTCTCCTCCTGCCCGGCGGGCCTTGTGGACGAGCTCGGCGGTCGAGAGCGTGCCGAAGTGCAGATGGGGCGAGAGGCGGGACGTCGCGTCCGCGGCGAGGTCGTCGTGCTGGTCCGCGTAGGCCTTCATCGGGCGTCCGCGCCACGCGTCGAACCGTGCCCGGCCCGCGCTCTCACCGCCCGCCGCCACGTCGGGTGAGACACCTGCGACGTCCTTGCGGGCGGGCACGGGCAGCGAGGAGATCCCGTCGGGGACGCGCACGGTCCGGGGTGCCTGGAGCACACCGCGCAGACCGGCGCTCGTCCAGCGCCGGAAGTACGGCGTGAACACCGCGAAGTGGTCGCGGCCTGAAGGTGTGACTTCGCCGGGCGGCAGGCCGGTGACGACCGCGTCGTGGACGCGCAGCTGCCGTCCGTCCGCGGCCAGGGCGCGGCGGATCCGCTCCTCGCGGCGCTGCGCGTATCCGCTGACGTCGCCCGCCATGTGCACCTGCCGCGCTCCGCACTCCGCGGCCACGGTGCCCACCTCGTCGGCCACTTCGCCGCTGCGGACGATCAGCCGCCCGCCCCTCTCTCGCAGGCCGGCGTCGAGGTCGCTCAGGCAGTCCGCGAGGAAGGCACGGCGGTTGGGCACGTCGTAGCCCGCCGACTGCACTCCTGTGTCCAGTACGAAGAGCGGCACCACTTCGTGTGCCGAGTCGAGCGCCGCGCGCAGCACTGGGTTGTCGTGCAGCCGCAGGTCAGCGGTGAACAGGGCGATGGAAGCGGCGG
>DATMEI010000119.1:0-2090 GCA_035556995.1 Streptomyces sp. | reverse complement strand
CCGCGCGGTGCTCCTGCACGGCGTGCTCGGCGACGGCGGCGTTGGCGGCGGACGCCTGCGCGACGAGGTCGAGTCCAGCACGCCGCGCGTTGCGCAGGGCGCTCACGACCACGGTGGCCAGCTGCGCGGCCCGCACGTCGTGGCCCATGGCATCGGTCAGGGACAGGTGCAGTCCGCGGCGGTTGAGGACGTAGTCGAAGGTGTCTCCGCCGATGTTGGCCGCGGGTTCCAGTGCACCGGCGACGGTGAAGGGGCCCGCATCGCAGGTGAAGGATTCGGGCAGCAGACGGTGCTGGATCTCGGAGGCCAGAGACATCCGTGTGGTCCGCCGGCCCCATTCGTACAGGTCGGTGAAGCGCTTGTTGACGATCACCACATAGGCGAGAGCGCGGGCGGCTTCGCTGATGCGCTGCAGCGTCTGGTGGTCGGGGGGCTCCGGCAGTTCCAGTTCGAGCACCCCGATCGTGTCTCCGCGGTCGGACACCGGCGCGATGACTTGCGCGGCGCTCTGCCCTGCGGCGTCCGTCCGGTCCTTGCCGTCGTCCACCCACAGCTGCTGGGAGCGGATCACGCGTTCGTAGACGGTGCCCGCCAGTGGGACCGGTTGCGGCTCGCCGGGACCCTCGTCCTCATCGAACCCCGTCAGCCGGACCACCGCGTTGCCGCCCAGGTCCGTGATCAGGAAGGACACGTCGAGCGCGAAGAACCGCTCCTTGAGAAGCCGCGCCATCACCTCGACGGATTTCACCGGTGGCGCTGCCTGCACGGCCGCGAAGAGGTCGCCGATGAAACCACGGCTGTCAGCCACGTCGCGCCCTTCCGTCGGCATCAGGGCCAGCGTGCTGCCGGACGACAGGCAGGCCCTTGCCCTTATGGGCAGTATCGGCCTCGTGCCTCGTCACGGCCATGCGCACTGCCCTGTTCGGGGGACCTCGGGTCGGGCGCGGCGGCCTTCCGGGGCGCGGCCCCGGCCGACGGGGTTCTTCCGCCACCGCCCCGCGCCGGGCGGAGCGGAGCGGACGCCACGGCGGGAGCGGGCGGAGGGGACGGAGCGGCCGGAGGGGACGGCCATGCGCGGTGGCAGTGGTGTCGGCGTTCACTCCTCACGGGGAGGGCGCCCTCGGGGCGGATGCGGGCGGGCCTCCCTGGGCAGCCGCCTCGCGTCTGCGAGAGCCTTGCGCAGCAGATAGTCGATCTGGGCGTTGGTGGAACGCAGTTCCTCGGCGGCCCAGCGTGCCAGTGAGTCGTACATTGCCGGGTCGAGCCGCAACAGCACCTGCTTGCGCTGCCGTTGCGGCCGTCGGCCGGGTCTTTCGCGCGGCGGGTCCGCGGTGCCGGGGCCGGGGCCGGGGTCCGCGTCCGGGGAACTCTCCTCGAGCGGCACAGGCTCCACCGGCTTCACCGGCTCCGCGGACTCCGCACGTTCCGGAGGGTCGGTCACTGGTAGAGCGTTCCCGTGTTCATCACCGGCTGGGGCGAGCGGTCTCCGCAGAGCACGACCAGCAGGTTGCTGACCATCGAGGCCCTGCGCTCGTCGTCCAGCTCTACGAAGTCCTGTGCCGCGATGCGTGTGATGGCGTCCTCGACCATGCCGCAGGCGCCTTCGACGATCGTCTTGCGGGCGGCGACCACCGCACCCGCCTGCTGGCGCTGGAGCATGGCGGAGGCGATCTCCGGCGCGTACGCGAGGTGCGTGAAGCGGGACTCGATGATCTTCACACCGGCCGCAGCGACGCGCACCGTCAGCTCGACGGCGAGCTTCTCCGTGATCTCCTCCGCGTTGCCGCGCAGCGACAGGCCGTCCTCGTCGTGGGCGTCGTAGGGGTACTCGATCGCGATGTGGCGCACGGCGGCCTCCGTCTGCGTCGAGACGAACTCCAGGAAGTCGTCCACCTCGAACATCGCCTGTGCCGTGTCCTCGACCTTCCACACGACGACCGCCGCGAGCTCGATCGGGTTGCCGTACGCGTCGTTGACCTTCAGCACCGCCGTCTCATGGTTGCGGACCCGGGTCGAGATCTTCACCCGCGACGTGAGCGGGTTGACCCAGCGCAGTCCGTCCGTGCGGATCGTGCCCCGGTAGCGCCCGA
>DATMEI010000118.1:0-8936 GCA_035556995.1 Streptomyces sp. | reverse complement strand
GCCGATGCCGGACGTCGACAAGTACGCGGAGAGCTGGAAGGCCTTCGAGAAGATCCACTCCGACGGACGTGCCAAGGCGATCGGAGTCTCCAACTTCCATCCTCCGCATCTGCAGCGGCTGTTCGACGAGACGGGCACAGTCCCGGCCGTCAACCAGATCGAGCTGCACCCGCACCTGCAGCAGAGCGGCCCGCGGGCCTTCCACGCCGAGCACGGCATCGCGACCGAGGCGTGGTCGCCGCTCGGCCAGGGCAAGGAACTGCTCCAGGAGCCGGAGCTGACGGCCATCGCCGGGAAGCACGGCAAGACGGTTGCGCAGGTCGTGCTCCGCTGGCATGTGCAGATCGGGAACGTCGTGATTCCCAAGTCCGTGACACCGTCCCGTATCAGGGAGAACATCGACGTCTTCGACTTCGAACTGGACGCGGGAGACCTCGACGCGATCGCCGGGCTCAACAGCGACTCGAGGCTCGGCGCCGACCCGGACACGATGAACTTCAAGGGCTGAGCCCACCGCAGAACCCGCACCAATCCGCCCGGGTCACGGCCACGAAGGACTTGTGAGGAGAACTCCCGGGAGGAATCGATGGGCTCTGCCACAATCCGCGACCGCGCGCGGCACCGCACGCGCGCGCCCCGCATGCCGTACGCGTGCGCACCCCTCTGGTGCGTCCCCGCATCCGAGGGGGGTGCCACGCCGTGAAGGAGACCGTGCACATCGCCGGTGCGGGCGGCGGAGCGGGGCCGGATCTTGCAGAGCTGCTCAATGAGGTGGCACGCGGGGACCAGGACGCCTTCGCCGCTGTCTACGACCAGGTCGCCGGGCCGGTGCTCGGGCTCGTACGGAGCGTGCTGCGCGACCCCGCGCAGTCGGAGGAAGTCACCCAGGAAGTCATGGTGGAGGTGTGGCGAACGGCCGCACACTTCCAGCCGGACAAGGGCAGCGCCATGTCGTGGGTGATGACGTTCGCCCACCGGCGGGCCGTCGACCGTGTGCGTTCCGCACAGGCCGCGAGCGACCGTGAGCAGCGGGCGGCGCTGCTGGACCAGACCCCGGCCTTCGACGAGGTCACCGAGGCGGTGGAGGTCCGGCTGGAGCGCGAACAGGTACGCCGCTGCCTGCGCACGCTCACCGAACTCCAGCGCCAGTCGGTCACGTTGGCCTACTACAGGGGCCTGACGTACCGGGAGGTCGCGGAACTGCTCACCCAGCCGCTCGGCACCGTCAAGACCCGGCTGCGGGACGGCCTGATCCGGCTGCGCGACTGCCTGGGGGTGACGGCGTGAAGGACAGCGCCGAACTGCACACGCTGACCGGCGCGTACGCCGTGCACGCGCTGCCGGACGCCGAACGCGAGGAGTTCGAGCGGCATCTGGCCGCTTGCCCCTCCTGCGACCGGGAGGTACGTGAACTGAGAGCCACAGCCGACCGGATGGGACTCGCGGTCTCCACGACGACGTCGCCCGAGATGCGCTCCCGTGTACTGCGGCGGATCGCCGACGTCCGGCAGGAACCCCCGAAGGTGACCGGTGATTCCCGTCCCTCCCGGCCCGGCAGGGACGGCGGCGGAGGCGGGGGCGGGCAGGGACGGCGGCTGCGTGCGCTTCCGCGTTTCGCGCTGGCTGCCTGTCTGGCTGCGGCAGCTGCCTTCGGCGGCGTGGCGGTGTGGCAGTACGACTCAGCTCAGGACGCCCGCGAACAGGCCGAGCAGTCACGGCAGCAACAGCAGGAACTGGCCCGGGTGCTGGCGGCGCCCGACGCGAAGACGACCAGCAGCAGCAAGTTGCCGGGCGGTGCGACGGGCAGTGTCGTCGTCTCCCGCGAGCGCGACCGTGCCGCCTTCCTCGCCTCGGGTATGGGCGCACCGCCCAGCGGCAAGGTCTACCAACTGTGGTTCGCCGACGGGGACAAGATGCGTTCCGCGGGTCTGATGGAGTCCGCCGGGGACAGCGACGCCGTACTGATGGAGGGCGATGTCGGCGCGGCCTCCGCGATGGGCGTCACCGTTGAGCCGGCGGGCGGCTCGCGACAGCCGACGACCGAGCCGCTGGCCCTGATGAAGCTGCCGAAGGCGAACGCGTAGGGCTGCGGCCGCACTTGCGGTCACTTGCCGTCCCCTTCGTGGATCAGGACGGCCCGGTCTCAGGTCCGGCCGTCCTCCGCGTCCCCCGTGGTTTCCACGTCGCTCTCGTCGCCGCGCGGCGGCATCGGGAAGAAGCCGCTCGTGCGGGCGGCGTACGCGGCGTAGCCGGGGCGGTCCGCCAACTGCCGCTCCAGCAGCCGTTTTCCGCTGCCCTTGGTCGGCAGCAGGCTCATCACCAGCGGTGAGACGAGCGTCGTCACGGCCACCGTCCAGTCGCCGCAGGCGAGCAGGAACAGACCCCACCACACCAGGAAATCGCCGAAGTAGTTCGGATGCCGCGTGTACCGCCACAGGCCACGGTCCATGATCCGGTGGCCGTTCCGGTCACGGAGCGTGGAGTCGGCCTTGAAGCGGGCGAGTTGGGCGTCCCCGACGGTCTCGAAGAAGAAGCCCGTCAGCCAGGCCCCCACCCCGATCATGGCCACGGCCCACTGATGACCGGGCATGGGCCCCGGCAGATACTGCGCGGCCTGCACGGGCAGCGAGACCAGCCACACCAGCGCACCCTGCAGCAGGTACACCATGCGCAGGGCGTACAGGTGGGGATTGCCGGGGGCTCTGGCAACCATGCCGCTCCTTCCGTACGCCGGTGAAACCGTGCCTCTCTGGCGTCATTCGGAGCCGAACGGGCGGCGGCTTGGTCGTGGAGCGGACTTTCTCCCAACTGGTCTGAGCAGCAACTTTTCCCGCTGATGGACCAATCCGCCGGCATCCGGGCCACGAATGCGGGATGTGACTCCAGACCGAGAACCGATCGCTGAGGCAACCGCCCCCGCCGCCCCCGGCGTTGTCCGGGCGGGCCGCGCGCCGCGTGTGCTGCGTGCCGTACTGGGCATGTTCAGCGGCCTGTTGGCGGGTTCCGCGGCGCTGGCCGTGGCGGAGCTGACGTCCGTCGGTGTACGTCCAGAGGCCGGCCCTGTCACGGCAGTCGGCGGCGCGGTCATCGACCGGACGCCGGCCGCGGTGAAGGACTTCGCCATCCGGACCTTCGGCAGCCAGGACAAGCTCGTCCTCCAACTGGGCATCGTGGCGCTGCTGGTGCTGTTCGCACTGGCCCTCGGCCTGCTCGCCCTGCGCCGGCGGCGTACGGGCGCGGCCGGAGTGCTGCTCTTCGGTGTGATCGGGGCCGCCGCGGCCGTGGAGAGGCCCGACGCCGGGCCGGCGGACGCGGTTCCCGCCGCTGTCGGCGCACTCGCCGGAGCCGTCGTGCTGTATCTGCTCGCGGGACGGCTAGGGGGTGTTTCCCGGATAGCCGTGGATCAGCCTCCTGGGGGCACCTCCCGGCGAAGCCAGGGGGAGTCTGGTGCCGTGCATCGCAAGGCGGAGGATCGTCCTCGTACTGGGGTCCCCCATGCCGAAGGCCAGGGGAGTACTTGGATGACTCCGACAACACTGGGGGCACCTCCCGGCGAAGCCAGGGGGAGAGGTGCGGTGTCAGGCGTCGGAGGCCCGCGGGGATCCGGGAAACACCCCCTAGCCCAACAGCCGCTGCCCGCAAGCGAGTCCACCGCGCCGGACGGAGGAGGTGTACCCCGCGCGGCGGCAACGCGGTCAGCTGCCCCGGGCTCCTTCGACCGGCGCGGTTTCACCGTCGTGGCGGGTGCCGTGGTCGCGGGCTCGACGGGCGCGGGTCTCCTCGGCCGTCGCCTCAACGCCTCCCGCCGGGCCGAGGCGGCAGCCTCCCGCGCGACGGTCGAACTCCCCGCACCGGCCTCACGTGCCGCGCCCGTACCGCGCGGGGCGGAGCTCGGGATCGACGGGCTGGAGCCGTTCATCACGCCGGACAAGGACTTCTACCGCGTGGACACCGCGCTCAGCGTCCCCCGCGTCGACGTCGCCGCCTGGAAGCTGCGCATTCACGGAAAGGGCGTGACCCGCCCGCTGACACTGGACTTCGCCGGCCTCCTGGACCGGAAGCTGATCGAGCGGCACATCACCCTCACCTGCGTCTCGAACCAGGTCGGCGGCTCCTACGCGGGCAACGCCCGCTGGCTCGGCGTACCGCTGGCGGAGCTGCTCACCGAGGCCGGGGTGCGCCCGCCCTCCAAGGGCGGCCCGGCGGACCAGCTGGTGGCCCGATCCGTGGACGGGATGACGCTGGGCAGCCCGGTCGAGACGGTCATGGACGGCCGGGACGCGATGCTCGCCGTCGGCATGAACGGCGAACCGCTGTCCTTCACCCACGGCTTCCCCGTCCGCATGCTCGTGCCCGGCCTGTACGGCTACGTCTCGGCGTGCAAGTGGCTGCGGGACCTGGAGCTGACGACTTTCGACGACTACGACGTCTACTGGGTCAAGCGGGACTGGGCACGGGAGGCGCCCGTCAAGACGCAGTCCCGCATCGACACCCCCAAGCCGCTCGCCGCCCTGGAACCCGGCACCGTGCAGGTCGCAGGCGTCGCATGGGCGCAGCACAGGGGCATCGACCGCGTCGAAGTACGCGTCGACGACGGCCCCTGGCGCAAGGCCCGCCTCGCCGAGGAGGACAACCGCGACACCTGGCGGCAGTGGGTCTGGGAGTGGCGCGCCACCTCCGGCAACCACCGGCTCCAGGTGCGGGCCACGGACCGTGGCGGCGAGACACAGACCGCCGAGCGCGTCGGGACCGTACCCGACGGCGCGACCGGACGGCACTCGGTGGTGGTCGACGTGACGTGATCCCACCCGAACGTTCCCCGCCCCGAACCGCTCATTTCTCAACTCACGGGCTCCGCCGCGGAGTTCCGTACCTCATTCCTCATTCCTCATATCTGGGAGAGAACGACATGAACACCACACGTATCCGCCGTACGGTCGTCGCCGTGACCGCCGTGGCACTGCTGCCGCTCGGCATCTCCGCCTGCTCCAGCGACAGCGGAGGCGGGAGCGAAAAGGCCGCGGACAGCAAGAAGTCCTCCGCGCCGAAGGAGAAGGAGCCGAAGAAGCAGGAGATGGCGAACGGCGAGTTCGGAGCTGCCTGCAAGGCCGTGCCCAAGTCCGGCAAGGGCAGCTTCCAGGGCATGGCCCAGGACCCGGTCGCCACTGCCGCGAGCAACAACCCCGAACTGTCCACGCTGGTCAGCGCGGTGAAGAAGGCCGGTCTCGTCGACACCCTGAACAGCTCCAAGGACATCACCGTCTTCGCTCCGTCCAACGCCGCCTTCGAGAAGATCCCGAAGGCCGACCTGGAGAAGGTGCTCAGCGACAAGAAGACGCTCACCAAGGTCCTGACGTACCACGTGGTGGGCGAGCCCCTGCCGAAGGAGAAGCTGGCCGAGGGCACCTACCCGACGCTGGCCAAGGAGGAGCTGACCACGGCGGGCTCGGGTGACTCCTACAAGGTCAACGACGAGGCCGACGTGGGCTGCGGCAACGTCAAGACGGGCAATGCCACCGTGCACATCATCGACTCCGTCCTGATGCCTCCGAAGTAGTCGGCGGGCCCGGCCGGCAGCCGGGCGGCAGTCGTTCCGGACAGGTCCGTGTGGCGCAGGAGAAAGTCCGCGCCACACGGGCCGCCGTCGTTTCCGGGGCTTGCCGGTCCGGATCCGGGACCTACCGCCCCGGACACCCGGGACGTACTGCCCGGGTGTCCGGGGCGTACTCCCGGGGCCACGTGCGGGGCCACGTGCCTCCATCTGGTCCTGTCCGCGGTGGTGAGTCCCAGTCAGCGGCCGGACGCTGAAGCATGGGCCGGTCACGCCCGCGTATCAGCGACACGAGGAGAGCGCCATGCCCCGTAAGGTCCCTGTCCTCGCCGCTACGGCCATGGCCGTCGGCGCCCTCGCCATCGGCGTACTCCCCGCCACCGCGGGTGAGCCCTCCCCGCCGGCCCCGAAGGCGACGCCGACACCCGCAGCCTCACCCTCCGAGGCCGCCAGCCCGGCCCCCGAGATCGCACCCGGCATGCTCAAGAGCGTCAGCCGCGATCTGGGCATCACCGCCGCGGACGCCAGGACCAGGCTCGTCAACGAGCAGCGGGCCGTGGCCGTCGAGAAGTCCCTGCGCAAGAAGCTGGGCTCCCGCTACGGAGGTGCCTGGGTGACCGGCTCGACCTCGAAGCTCGTCGTGGCCACCACCGACCGGCGCGACACCCGCCTCATCACCGCTGCCGGTGCCCTCGCCAAGGTCGTCGAGCACAGCCTCGCCGACCTCGACGCCGCCAAGGACGCGCTGGACCGTACGGCCCTGACACGGGCGCCCCGGGGGGCGTCGGTCTGGGCAGTGGACGTGCAGAGCAACAGCGTGCTCGTACGGGCCGGGGAGCCGGCCGCCGCGAAGGACTTCCTCAAACGCAGCGGCGCAGCCGCCGGACTGGTGCGCGTGACGCAGTCGGCGGAGCGGCCCCGCATGTACGCGGACGATCTGCGCGGCGGCGACGCCTACTACATCAACGGCTCCACGCGCTGCTCGATCGGCTTCGCCGTCACCAAGGGCAGCCGGCAGGGCTTCGTCACAGCGGGGCACTGCGGGAAGGTGGGCGCGAAGACGACCGGTCACAACAGGGCGGCTCAGGGCACCGTCGAGGGCCGCTCGTTCCCCGGCGACGACTACGGCTGGGTCGAGGCGAACAGCGACTGGCGAGCGACGCCGTACGTGAAGGGCACGGGCGGTGCGAACGTCACGGTTTCCGGGTCGCAGCAGGTGCCCGCCGGTTCCTCGGTCTGCCGCTCCGGCTCCACCAGCGGCTGGCGCTGCGGCACCATCGAGCAGCACGACGCCACCATCACGTACGAGAAGGGAACGGTCCGGGGTCTGACCCGTACGTCCGTGTGCGCCGAACCCGGCGACTCCGGCGGGCCGTTCATCTCAGGCGACCAGGCGCAGGGCACGACCTCCGGCGGCTCCGGTGACTGCTCCATCGGAGGCACCACCTACTACCAGCCGGTGGCCGAACCGCTGTCGGCGTACGGCCTGACGCTGGAAACCGACTGACACGGGCGGCGTACCTGGCCCGGGACCGGCCCGGCCCCTCGGAGCCGGGGGCCCGTGAGCCCGAGGCCAGGGAGCCCGGTGGCCTCAGGTCGCGCCGTGGCCGGGCGCGACCTCCTCGATGCGGCGGGCCAGCTCGATGTCCTTCTCCGTGACCTGGCCGCCGACGCTGTGCGTGTTCACCGTGACCGACAGCTTGTTGTAACCCAGCGCAATCTCGGAGTGATGGTTCAACTCCTCCTGGATCGCGGCCACATGGATCACCATCGCGGCAGCGGGAAGGTGCTTGGCGAAGGAGTAGGTGCGGGCGATGCTGTCGCCGTCGGTGCTCCAGCCGGTCAGCGCGGCCAGTGCTTCGTCGGTCTGCTGCCGGGTAAGTGCTTCGGGGGCCATGACGTGATTCTCACTTCCTGTCGATGCCTCCCCCCACCCTAGGAGCCGCCGGCCCTCCCGCCCTGACGGCGGGCGGGGGCCCGGGCCTGTCCACGCCGTACGCTTGGCGCATGTCGACCGCCGCGAGGGGTCTCCCCGCCGAAGGCCCGGGGAACGGTGCGCACAGCACGGTTGTGGGGCCCATGTTGCGCAGCTGGCGGGAGCGGGCGGGCCTGAGCCAGCTCGGCCTCGCGCTGCAGGCCGGCTCCTCGTCCCGGCACATCAGCTTCATCGAGACCGGCCGCTCGCTGCCCAGCCGCGACATGGTGCTGCGGCTCGCGGAGCACCTGGACGTTCCCGTCAGGGAGCGCAACGCACTGCTGGTGTCGGCGGGTTACGCGCCTCACTACCCCGAGACGCCCCTGGACTCCCCCGCCCTGGAGTCGCTGCGCGCGGACCTGGAGCGCATGGTGTCCGCCTACGAGCCGTATCCGGCGCTGGCCGTGGACGGCACCTACCAGGTGCTCGCGGCCAACCGCGGCATCAGCTTGCTGCTCGACGGCGTCGACGGGCGGCTGCTGGAGCCGCCGCTCAACGCCATGCGCATCACCCTGCATCCCGAGGGGCTGGCCCCGCGCATCCTCAACTTCCGCGAGTGGCGCGGTCACCTTCTGCGGCAGATGGAACGGCAGTTGGCGCTGCTGCGCTCCGAGGCGCTGCGGAGTCTGTACGAAGAGGTCACGGCTTTCCCCGTGCCGCCGGGCGGTGAGGAGAGCGCCGGCGGGGACAGCCCGTTCGCGCTACCGATGGTGATCGAGCACGAGGGGCGCAGGCTCTCCTTCCTCTCCACGATCACCACCTTCAACACCCCGGTGGATGTGACCGTCTCCGAGCTGGCGGTGGAGACGTTCCTGCCCGCCGGCCCGGAGACGGCGAAGAACCTTCAGCTGCTCATGACGTAGGAACGTCCTCGGGCACCCGGTCGAGGAAGCCGAGCACGGAGCGGATGCGGCCGTCCCCGGCGAGGGTCAGCACGTCGGATCCGGCGACGGGTGCGGTGTCGTCCCCGTCCGCCCGCAGTTCCCAGCTGAAGCGGGCGGTGTCGTGATGGCCGTCGACCGTGCCGGTGTGCACGAAGGTGAAGCCGGGGAACTGCTCCCGCACAGCGGCGATCACCCCGGCCAGCTCCTTGTGGCCTCGCGCGTCGGCGAGTGGGTCGGTGTAGGTGCCGTCCGCGCTCCAGGCGGCGGCGACGCTCTTCTCACGCCGGTCGGGTCCGTCCGCGTTCCACGCCTCGAAGTAGCGGGTGACGGCGGTCTCGTAGCGGTCCATGACGGTGCCCTCCTCGGTCTGCGGGAACAGGTCGGTGGACGGTCCCCGGGCCGGAGCGCGCCGGTCCGGGGGCCGCCGGCTCCACCTTCGCGTGCGTCCCGTGGAGGGTCGATTACCTGCGAGGTAAGGGGCG
The DNA here is from genome assembly GCA_035556995.1 of Streptomyces sp. GTDB lineage: Bacteria > Actinomycetota > Actinomycetes > Streptomycetales > Streptomycetaceae > Streptomyces. The sequence goes on along the minus strand of DATMEI010000118.1, from coordinate 44 downwards.
GGACGGTGGGAGAAGTTTCCGCACACCCGTTGACACCCACGGCA
>DATMEI010000117.1:0-3426 GCA_035556995.1 Streptomyces sp. | reverse complement strand
CGGCGCAGTCAGGGCAGTCGGCGTGCTGGAGCCGTACGCACCGATGTTCGTCGAGGAGCCCGTACTGCCCGAGTACACGCATCTGCTGGGGCGGGTGACCGAGGCGACGACGCTGCCGATCGCCACGGGCGAGCGGCTCTTCTCCCGCACCGAGGCGCTGCCCGCGCTCCAGGCGGGAATCGCCGTGCTCCAGCCGGACTTGTCGCACGCGGGCGGCATCTCGGAGAGCCGCCGCATCGCCACACTCGCCGAAACCTTCGACGTGGCCCTCGCACCGCACTGCCCGCTGGGCCCGCTCGCGCTGGCCGCGTCGCTCCAACTCGCCTTCTGCACCCCGAACTTCCTCATCCAGGAACAGTCCATCGGCATCCACTACAACAAGGGCGCCGAACTCCTCGACTACGTCGCCGACCGCTCGGTCTTCCGCTTCGAGGAGGGCCACCTCCTGCGGCCGACGGGCCCCGGCCTGGGCGTCGAGATCGACGAGAAGGCGGTTCGCGCGGCGGACGGCACGGCGGAAAGCTGGCACAACCCCGTCTGGCGCCACGCGGACGGCTCGTTCACGGAGTGGTGACGGGAAGGCTTGGCCGGCGCTCGTACACGCAAACCGGCCACGCCGCCTTCCGTCTGCTGCCGGACGACGTGTAACGGCTCCGCGGAAGGGAAGCAGGCCACACGGACAATCCCGCTGCGTGATCCAACCGGGCGGGCGTCGCGGCTACTGCGCCGTCCGGAGGATGAGCACGCCGTCCTGGCCACCCGCTTCGATCCGTACGCCGAACTCGCGGCTGATCTCGTCCAGTACGGCGCGCAGCCACTCGGTGTCCTTGGTGGAGGCGCGATTCAGCCGCATGCGGCGGGCCTGGAAGGGCGCCATGTGCAGGGCGGACAGCCTGCCCGTCTCCGCCTCCAGCGACACCAGGTACAGCAGCCGCAGGTCGTCGCGGAACTCGCCGTGGCCCCCGATGCCTTCGTAGTCGTCGATGAAGTCACCGCAGCCGTACAGCACGAGCTTCCCGCGGTACACCTCGATGGGGCGCGGATGGTGCGAGGAGTGCCCGTGGACGACGTCCACGCCACCGTCGATGAGGGCGTGCGCGAAGTCGACCTGGTCCGGGGGGATTCCATAGCCCCAGTTGGATCCCCAGTGCACCGAAGCGACCACGACGTCGCCCGGCTGTCTCAACTCCCGTACCAGCTCCGTCACTTCGACAGCAGCCGCATCCGACAGCTCAGCGAGATGGTTCACCCCGGGCAGCTCCCCGGTCGCGGCCCATCCGTGCGGGATGCCGCTGGAGGACGTACCCATGGAGAACGTCAGAACCCGTCCGCCGCCGTCGAGCGGCACGGTCGCCGGCCACCGCGCGAGATCCAGGTCCCGGCCCGCACCTGCCACCCGCAGCCCCGCCTCGCCCAGAGCGCCGAGCGTCTCCTCGAGGCCGGGGCGGCCGAAGTCCAGCACATGGTTGTTCGCCAGCACGCAGACATCGGGCCAAGCGGCCGTGAGGCAGCGCAGGTTGGCCGGGCTCATCCGGTAGTGGATTCCCTTGCCGGTCTCGAAGTCGTCTCGCCGCGTGACGGCGGTCTCGAGATTGATCACCCTGACATCCGGCGCGAACTCCTCCAGCACCCGCAGTGAGTCGCCCCAGGGCCAGGCGAATTCGACCGGTGCGGGGATCGGGCCGTTCAGCGCTTCCGCGAGTTCGACGTACGCGCCGGCGTCCCGGGTGTAGATCTCCCGCAGCGCCGGGTCGCCCGGATGCGGAAGGATCTGGTCGACGCCGCGGCCGAGCATGACATCGCCGCACAGGGCCAATGTCACCGATTCACCACTCATCGCCGCAATATATGCGGCCGGGCACACGAGGCCCTGCATCCTCACGCTTTTGACGAAGCGTCACCTGTGCGTCGACACGACCTGTGCGGTGAGGGCATCCGGGTTGCCTCGCCACGAACGAGGCGGTCCCCGAACGGTGTTGGCGCACCAAGCCGGGGACCTGCACGTTCCGCTATTTCGGGGGCGACGGGCAGCGCTCGCCCTTGCGTGGACAGACGAGGACCGCCCGTACGAGAAAGCGCCCGCCTTCGGTGTAGTAGCCGACGTATGCGTCGGCCTCACGGCTGAAGGCGTCGCGAGCCGACTCCATGTGCAGCTCGACGGGCACGGCTGTGGCCGGCGGCGGGGACTCCGTCAGCTCCCGTTCCAGCCACGCCGCCGCGGCGGCCGGCTCAGTGAAGGTGCCGTCCATCATCGAACGCGGTTTGCGGAACCACATGTTGATGTCGTTCGGCGGCGCGGCGGCCTGTGGGGCGCGGGCTTCGCTGTCCTTGGGTCTCTCATGACCCGTGTAGCTGAAAGCGTGCCAGTGGGTGTCCATCCCCTGTTGTCCTTCCAGTGAGCCCGGTGCCCACGAAAAACGCGGAGGCACCGGGCCGTCGTACGGGCTATCGGCCGGAGCAGCCCCGGCCGCTGCCGCAATCGGGCTCGTCAGCCGGCGGGGTAGGCTCGTCGGTGTCCTCCGGGTCCACATGCAGGGCCCACGGTGTGCGGATCGTGCTCCTCCTTGTGCGTCGGTTTCTCGAGGACCCGCCCCTCGGCCGTGGCCGTCACGCGATGGAGTGGATGCCTGAGCGCGACTGCCAGGCCTGGGCGGGGGTGTGTGACGGTCAGCGACCCGTGGCTCCACCGGTTGGACAGCCGCAGACCGCGGCCCGAGCCCTCATGGCGAGCGCCTCATCTGGTCGGCCCGCTGCTCCATGGCGGCCACGTCGGCCCTCAACGTGTCGGAGGCAGCGCGCCGTTGAGCGAGCGGACGGGCACAGTCCAGACAGGCGTACACGCCGCTGCCGGGGCCGGAGTTCTGCTCGATGACGTGCACGAGGACGACATCGTGGGCCCACCCGTCATGCCACGCGCAATGACCCGGACGTCGGCCGACGCCACTCATGAGAGGGCTTCCGCGCACGCCCGGGCTGCGGCCGGCGCTCTACGCAACCGGCGAGGAGTCGTCAGGGGCGGGACGGCGCGAAACCGCGGAGCGACCTCCCACCACACGGCGTGTGCAGCCGACTTGGGGCTGCCCGGCAGTCCGATGCGGCAGCCCTCGACGAGAGCCTGCGTGCCGGGCTCACTCCAACTGCGCGCGGCACCACGGCGGATGAGGAAGTACCAGCGGGGCACGACGACGCCGCGTCCCGCGCAAGCGACCGGCCCACAGCACCGCTTCGAGGCTTTCAGATGTGCGGCAGTACGGGCGCCGAGGTCACCGTCGACAGCGACGGCATCCCACCACACCCCGGCGTCCACACCGGCGAACTCGCCTTCCGGGGGCAGCCATACGGGCCTGACCCTCCGCCCCTCGTCCGGGGCCTTTCCCATGTCCATGAATGGGAAGTTAGAAGCAGCTGTTTCTCCTTGCGCGGGCT
>DATMEI010000116.1:0-2746 GCA_035556995.1 Streptomyces sp. | reverse complement strand
CCCTCACCGCCCCCGCCCCCCTCACTACAGGTCTCCGGCCTCGCCTACGCCTATCCCGACGGGCACCAGGCCCTGTTCGGGGTCGACTTGACCGTGCCGCGTGGCGAGCGCGTCGCGTTGCTCGGGCCCAACGGCGCGGGCAAGACCACTCTCGTACTCCACCTCAACGGCATCCTCACCGCGGGCGCCGGCTCTGTGACCGTCGCCGGACTGCCGGTCAGTGCGCGCCATGTCGCCGAGATACGGCGCCGGGTCGGCATCGTCTTCCAGGACCCGGACGACCAGTTGTTCATGCCGACGGTCCGTGAGGACGTCGCCTTCGGCCCGGCCACGGCGGGGCTGCGCGGCGCGGAGCTGGCCTCGCGGGTGCACGACGCACTCGCCCAGGTCGGTATGGAGGCGCACGCCGACCGCCCGCCGCACCATCTCTCCTTCGGGCAGCGCCGCCGCGTGGCCGTTGCCACGGTGCTGGCCATGCAGCCCGACATCCTCGTCCTGGACGAGCCCTCGTCGAATCTCGACCCCGCCTCCCGTCGCGAACTGGCCGACATTCTGCGCAAGTTGGACGTAACCGTGCTCATGGTCACGCACGACCTGCCGTACGCTCTCGAACTGTGCCCGCGCTCCGTCGTGCTCAGCGACGGGGTGATCGTCGCCGACGGCAGCACCCAGCAACTCCTTTGTGACGAACGGCTGATGGCCGAACACCGTCTGGAGCTGCCCTTCGGCTTCGACCCCGGATCGGTGACTGTTCCGGGCCGGTAGCACCATGGAAGGTGCACAGGGCAGACGGCACGAGCGGACGGACAAGAGCGTGAGCGGGCAGAACGCTGAGAACGCGGTGGACGTCCAGGGAGAGGTGGCGGACGGCTACGAGCCGGTCCGTGACGCCTTCGCGGAGAACTTCCGTACGCGCGGGGAGACCGGCGCCGCCCTGACCGTGCACCGTGAGGGGCGCATCGTCGTCGACGTGTGGGGCGGCCGTAAGAACGCCGCGCCGGACGCGGAGAGCGAGCCGTGGCAGTCCGGCACGGCCGCCGTCATACGTTCCGCATCCAAGGGTCCCGCCGCGGCCGTACTCCATCTGCTCCACCAGCGGGGCCAGTTGGATCTCGACGCGCCGGTCGCCACGTACTGGCCGTCCTTCAAGGCGAACGGCAAGGAACGGGTGCTCGTCCGGCACCTGCTCGCGCACCGCGCGGGGCTGCCCGCACCGGACGTTCCGCTCACACCGGCCCAGGCCGTCGACGGGTTCAGCGGTCCGTCCGCTCTGGCCGCTCAGGCGCCTCTCTGGGAGCCCGGTTCTGCACACGGCTACCACCCGCACACCTACGGCTGGCTGCTCGGCGAACTCGTGCAGCGCGCGACAGGACGTTCGCTGGGCCGCTGGTTCGCGGAGGAGGTCGCCCGGCCGCTCGGGCTCGACATGCGGTTCGGGGCGGCGGACCCGCTGGAGACCCTGGACCTCGCCCGTCTTGCCGACGTCCCCACACCGGAGCCGCCCGCCGCCACGGGGCTGCGGGTGCGCCCCAAGGAGTCGGTGACCGAGGCATACCGGAACCCCGCCTCGCTGACCCGGCGGGCCTTCGACGCGATCGACCCACGCCCGGACGAGAACGATCCGGCCTACCTCGCCGCCGGGCTCGCCGGCTCGGGAGGCGTCGCCACAGCCCGTGCGCTCTCCCGCTTCTACGCCGCCCTCATCGGCCCACTGCCCGGCAGAGGGCGGAGAGCGGCAAGCACCAAGCGCCTGTTCACGCCCGCGACCCTGACCCAGGCACGCTCCCAGGAGTCGTCGGGGCCGGACCGCGTTCTGGTCGTCAACTCCCGTTTCGGACTGGGCTTCATGCTGCACAGTCCGTCCGCGCCCATGCTCGCCCCGGGCTCGTTCGGTCACCCGGGGCGTGGCGGCTCGCTGGCCTTCGCCGACCCGGAGTCGGGCACGGCATTCGCGTACGTCACAGCCGCCATGCAGCGCTCGGTCACATCGGACCCGCGCACGCACGCCCTGGTACGGGCGCTGCGCGCCTGCGGCTGACGGGCCACCGGACGGTTCAGCCCTGGAGCTGCGCCCAGACGGCGGTTCCGCGGGTCACGGGAGAGACCGTCACGCCCCAACGCTTCGCCAGCGCCTCGACGATGTGCAGCCCGCGTCCGCTCTCCCTCTCGGCCGTGGGGGTGCGGCGCCGGGGGGCACGGCTGCTGGTGTCGTCGTCGTGCACCTCCACCTGCACACCGCCGTACGAGGAGTGGGCGGCAGCGCACAGGATCCAGCTGCTGTCGGTGTGTTTCACGGCGTTGGTGGCCAACTCCGAGACGACGAGGGCGGCTTGCTCTCGTAAATCCGGGGAGGCGCCCCGGTCACGGAGCCAGCGGTCCAGGGCATGCCGGGCTCGGGGGACGCTGACGTCCTCGGCCGGCAGCCGGAGCGCGTGGGAATCCGTGGTCGTGGCGGACGGGTGGCGCGGTGGGAGGTGCGTGGGGGGCACGCTCAAGGGGAGCACGGAGTTCACTATGAGCGCTGCGGTCTTCAACTCGCAAGCTTCCTTCTGATAATTTCAGAGTGAAGGCCCGGTGTAGAAACGGAAGTTGACGCCTCGACAGATGTCAGACACTGTCAGCGTCGCTGTGAACCAGAACCGCTGCCGACACCGACCCGGAGGTGGGGCGTGACCGATGCACTGCCGAGCGGGCCGAGCGCCCCCACGGTGCTGCGCATCATCCTCGGGAAGCGGCTCAAGGAGCT
>DATMEI010000115.1:0-2140 GCA_035556995.1 Streptomyces sp. | reverse complement strand
TGCCCGCGCAGGCAGTACGGCTACCGCGACGCGCTCACGGGCAACGGACCCTCCCCTCCGACACCGTCCACGAACCGCTCGGCCTGATGCCGCTAGGACGCACTGCCCCCACCCTCAACACTCCGGCCGGGCCGGGCTGCTCCGTCACCGACTTCGACAGGAGAGGTATGACCGTGGAACCAACACCGCCGCGCTGGCTCAAGCCGCTCAACAAGGTAATGGTCGCCGGCCAGCGCGCCGGTCTGAAGATGGGCGGGCTGGACGTGCTGACGCTGCCCGGCCGCAAGAGCGGGAAGCCGCGCCGGACACCGGTGTCGGTGATGACGCACGAGGGGGCACGCTACGTACTGGGCGGGTTCCCCAACGCCGACTGGGTGCGTAACGCCCGTGCGGCCGGCGGTCTGGCCACGTTGTCGCGCGGACGGAACGACGAGACCGTCCGGCTGGTGGAGTTGCCCGTCGAGGACGCGCGGCCGATCCTGCGCGAGTTCCCGATCTCGGTGCCCGCCGGTATTCCGATCATGAAGGAAGCCGGGCTCGTCCGGGAGGGGACGCCGGACGAGTACGAGGCGCTCGCCGGTCGTTGTGCCGTTTTCCGCATCGATCCCGCCTGACGCCGCGTATCCGAGACCGCGATACGTCGGCGGATGGCAGGCCGAGAACAGGTGACCGAGAGGAAGATGCGTACGTGCTCCACGACTGCGTGGTGACCTTCCGTCCCGGCGATCCGCCGCGGGAGGGGGTCCTGCTCGCCTGGCCCGCCGACGGGGGTGAATATCCGGCCGGGAGCGCCGCGCCGGGTGTCGAGACGTTGGAAATCTCCGTGCCGCACCGGCAGAAGGTCACGGCCACACGGCTGACCGTCGGCGGGGCGGTCCCCCTCCTGGCCCACCTTCGTCCCGACGCGCACCCGGCGGCCGCCTTCTGGGGTGCGGCCACTCGGCTGGCACTGCATCTGCTCGCCCGTGGTCGCCTGGTTCCCGGCCTGACCACCGACGGTGTCGACGTGTGGCGTCCCGGCCCGTTCGACGCCGATGATGCCGAGCGGCTGCGGGGTCTTGCCGCCGCGATGCCTCCCGAGGCGCGGGCCATTCCCCTGCCCGGCGGCGGCACACCGCGGCTCCCCGACGCGCACACCCTCCTGTGGGCGTACCTAGACGCCGTCACGGACGCGTTTCCCCGGACCCCCGCTGCCGGCCCCATGACAGCGCAAAAGCCTTACGGTGCCACGAGCCCGCAGCTCGTAGGGCACCTGCGCGACTGGGCGGACGACGCCGGGGCGGGATCGGACGCGGGTGTACGGATCTCGCTACGCATGGAGATCGCCCCGGACGGACCGGAGCACCGCGCCGTCGTGCAGGTGCACAGCCTGGCGGACCCGGCGCTCGTCGCCGACGCCCGCGCCCTGTGGGCCGACGGCGGTTCCGGCTTCGGCCCCAACGACCGGACGGACACGATGCTCGCCGTCCGCCGCGCGGCGCGGGCATGGCCTCCGCTGGCCCGGCTCCTTGGCGCGGCGGTACCCGACGATGTCGAGGTGGACGACGCCGAGCTGGCGGACCTCCTCGCCGAGGGAGCGGCGCGGCTCGGCGCGGCGGGCGTGGAGCTGCACTGGCCGAAGGAACTGCTGCGCGACGTCACCGCGAGGGCCGTGCTGCGCGGGGACGAGGCAGCGCTGTCCGACATTCCCGGCCTGCTCGGCAAGGACGGGCTGCTCGCGTTCGACTGGCAGCTCGCGCTCTCCGGGAGCCCGCTGAGCGCCACGGAAATGGACCGGCTCGCGGAGGCGCACCGCCCGGTCGTGCGCCTGCGGGACCGTTGGGTGCTCGTCGATCCGGCACTCGTGGCCCGTGCGCGAGAACGCGCGCTCGAACCGCCGACGACCATGGACGCGCTCGGTGCCGTGCTCACCGGCTCCGCGGAGATCGGCGGGAAACGCGTCGAGGTCGCGGCGAGCGGCTGGCTGGACGGACTGCGGGCGCGTATCGCGGACCCGGAATCCGGTCACGACGACGTCGCCGTCCCGGCGGCGCTCGACGCCACCTTGCGCGACTACCAGCTACGCGGGTTCCGTTGGCTGGCGGGAATGACGGCACTCGGTCTGGGCGCCTGCCTCGCCGACGACATGGGGCTGGGCAAG
>DATMEI010000114.1:0-6182 GCA_035556995.1 Streptomyces sp. | reverse complement strand
CCTGGAAGTTCTTGCTCTGGCTGTACGGCACCTGGTGGCCGTCGATGGCCGTCAGCCAGGTCTTGGCGCGGTTGATGACCGTGTCACGGCTGATGGCCTGGGCCTGCACGTCGCGGCTGTCGGACTTCTCCGCCTTCACCTCGTCCGAGGAGTCCCCGGCGATGGCGGAGGGAGCGAACGGTGCAAGTATCGCGATACCCGCGACGATCGGAAGAACGGTGCGCATAGTACGCTTCATGTGTTTCCCCGTGAATTGTTGGAGTTTCCCTTACGGGCGGTCGGTCGGTCATTCCGTCCGGGCAGACGGAAATACTTCCCGGACGGAACGGGAGTGCTTTTTTCGTTTCTCCTGTCCCAACGGCCGGGAACGCTAGGGGTGCAGCCGCGAAGCCGTCAAGACATTCCCGCATCATCGGCTCCGCCAATGACAAGTGTCAGGTCCTGAATTCAGACAGCAATGCCCGTTGGCATCACTGAAATCGATGGACCTCGTGCTTGAACTCCGCCTCAGACGGGCGGAGTGCTGCTGCGCCGCCTGAGCAGTCGCACGAGCAACCCGAGCAGGACCGCGTTGACGACGGCCGTCACGGCCAGCAGGCACAGAAAAACCGGGGCGGCAGCGTCGCCCGGCACCAGAGGCTCCACGGCATACGCGGACAGCGCGACCACGAGGAGACTCGTCGGCAACGTCGCGACGATCGGCCACACAGCGGCGAACGACGCGTCGGTGTGGTCGGCGAACACCGTGTCCGCCGCTGTCCAGATCAGCAGTCCCGCGCACACGGTCAAGTAGCCGCGCGAGAACCAGTTGTCGGTCGCAGCCGAGAGGATTCGGGTCGTACTGCCGTGATCCCTCATGTCACTTCCGGGGGTGTGGGGGGTGGGGGGTGGGGGTGGGGGGTGGGGGTGGGGGGTCATGACGTGTCTGCGTCATGCCTGTCCGCACATACTCCGCCCACGCACCCACGGGGGCATGAGTACATGTACTCAGATCGATCGACTGCGGGCCGCCCGAGCCCGGAGGCCCGCGTGTGCGCGCTTCACGTCACCGCTTCGCTTGTGCGGCCTCGATCGCCTCACCGTGAGTGTCGTGCAGATTCAGTACGCCCGTGATGCCGGTGATCTCGAACAGCCGCTTGACGACCGGCTGCAGCGGTCCGGCCAGGTGCAGGGAGGTACGGGCGTGTGTGCGCAGCAGAAGGTTGAGCGCGGACGAATCGGCGAACCTGACGCGGGAGAGATCGAGCACCAGACTGCCGGGGTGCGCCGCGAGAGCGGCCTCCAGAACCGGGACGATCTCCTCGACGGTGTTGAGGTCCAGTTCGCCGGAAAGGATGAGGACCTCGACGCCGTCCCCGCCCTGCCGGGAGACCACGGGCGCGGAAGCTTCCGCTCCGTCGCCGTACCGCTTCGGCTCGCCGTACTGCTTCGGCTCGGGCTCGCTCTTCGCATCGTCACCGGTCGTCACAGCCTCATAGCCTGTCACACACCGAGGTGTCAGCAGGTCACACGACAGCCGCGCCCGCGTGGTCGGGATGCAGCCACTGCGCCCGCATCGTCTTGCCGCCGGCCGCGGTGAGCACTTCGAGACTGTCGGCGCACTCACGGGCGATCTGCAGGCCCCAGCCGCCGCTGCCGTCCAGCTTTCCCGGACGCCAGCGAGGCGGCAGCGGATCGCTGTCGGTGACCTCCACACGTACGCGGTGCCGCTCGGCCTGCACGCGCAGCCGCCACCGCCCGCGGGCGTGCCGCTGCGCGTTGGTCACCAGCTCGGAGACCACCAGAAGTACGCCGCCCAGGTCCACCCAGGCGGATGTGCGCACCAGGTGCTCCTCGACAGCCCTTCGGACCTCTCCGACGTCCGTGTACAACGAATCCACCAGAAGCACTTCTCGCTCCCCGTCGCCTGTTGCCGTAGCACTTCGCCCCGTGGCCACAGGCATCACCTCCTGTCCCCGGTTCAGACGACCGTCTTGCCGGCTGGTCGCCCGCTGCGCATGTGTGCCGCGTCGGCGAGCATCTTCTGCCGCAGTGCGGGGTGCGCCATCAACACCGTTGACTCTCCTCGGCTCTCGTGTTCATCAGGGCGGTTACATGCGCTTGCCCGGCTGTAGCCGCCGCATGCCAACCGGGCCCCATCGAGGGTTACCATCCCCCGCATTGCGCAATAAAACGGACAAGAAGCGGAAGATGGAGGCGTGTTCGGCAACATGCGGGGTACACGCCAGGACCCGACCGGTTGTTCCACTCGATGTGAAGGGCAGGTCCCAAGCGATGACATCCGCCACGCCGACCGTTGCGACAGCGGAGAACGCCGAAGCCACTGCATCCGTCCCGGACGGACCGGCAGCTGAGAGCGCATCGGACCAGCTGCCGTCGATCGACGCGCCGGAAAAGCTCGCTCCCGAGGATGCGCGGAAGCTTTCGAAGACACTCTTCGACCGGCTCGCGGTTCTCGAAGAGGGCACGCACGACTATCAGTACGTGCGTAACACGCTCATCGAGATCAACATCACGCTCGTACGGTATTCCGCACGCCGCTTCCGCTCCCGGGGCGACGACATGGAAGACATCGTGCAGGTCGGCACCATCGGTCTGATCAAGGCGATCGACCGCTTCGACCTGTCGCGCGAGGTGGAGTTCACCACCTTCGCCATTCCCTATGTCGTCGGAGAGATCAAGCGTTTCTTCCGCGACACCACCTGGGATGTACGGGTCCCGCGCCGTCTCCAGGAGATGCGCATGGACCTGGCGAGGGCGAACGACAAACTCACCTCGAAGCTGGGACGTTCCCCCCGCGTGAGCGAGCTTGCCGAACACCTCGGGGTGAGCGAGGAAGACGTGATCGAGGGGCAGGTCGCCGCCAACGGCTACAACTCCTCCTCGCTGGACGCCACGGCCAACGACGAGGAGGGCGAAGCCTCGTTGGCGGACGTGCTGGGCGAATGCGACGAGGCCATGGACCTGGTCGAGGACTTCCACGCGCTCAAGCCGCTGCTCGCCGAACTCTCCGCGCGGGACCGCAAGATCCTGGAGATGCGCTTCGGCGACGAGATGACCCAGGCGCAGATCGGTGAGCACCTGGGGCTCTCCCAGATGCACGTCTCCCGTCTGCTCAGCCGCAGCCTCACCGGACTCCGCGAGGGAATGCTCGCGAACGGCTGAGCGTGCGCCTGCCCCTGCTTCCTGCTGACTGACGGCAGACGGCCGGCACACCGCCGCCGCACCGGAACCGCACCGGAACCGCGAACGAAACGAGGCCCGTGACGATCTCGTCGTCACGGGCCTCGATGCGATCCGGATGCGGGCGGACGCTCAGTGCTTGAACGCGTCCTTGGCCTTCTCCGTCGCCTGCCGGGCGTCGCCCTTCGACTGCTCGGCGCGGCCTTCGGCCTCGAGCCTCTCGTTACCGAGGGCGCGGCCGAGGGTCTCCTTGACCTTTCCCTTGATCTGGTCGCCCTTGGCCTGGCTCTTCTTCTCAGCACTCACGGGGAATCCTCCCTCGAGAAGTTCGTTGCTGACACTCCCCCGGGTGCCCGTGACCCCGCGGGAAAAACGTCGCGCAGCGACGCGTACAACGCCGGTGCGAGCAGTCAGCGTTCCAGCGGGCAGCTCCTCAACAGCTCACCCGTGGACGCCTTTTGCGGCCTGGCCACCGTGTGGCTGCGCGGCGGCCGGTCGCCGTCGTCGAGCCAGCCCTCCAGCGCCTTGAAGGCCGAGCGGTGGCACGGCGTGAGCGGCCGGAGCCTCTCGGGGTAGGTGTCGGCCAACGAGTCGACGTGGTTGCCGTCCTCGACGCGGTAGTAGCGGAAGAGCTTCTCGCGCCCGGCGTCGCGCACCATACGGGCGTAGACGTCGGAGTCCTTGCTGATGGGCAGCAGGGTGTCCCGTGTTCCGTGCAGGGTGATCAGCGGCTTGCCGATCCTGCCTGTGAGTCCGGCGTTCGCCACTGCCCTGTGGACGTCGCCGGGGCGGGACGCGTAGTCGTAGTCGGCGTCGCAGGGCGGGCCGCCCGGGGTGCCCGGTTCGCAGAAGGGGGTACCGGCCTCGGTGCCGCCGTCGAAGGCGGGGTCCATCTCTTCGCGGTAGATCCTCTGGGTGAGGTCCCAGTAGTTCTTGTGGAAGTACGGCCAGAGGAACTCGGTGCCGCGCGGGAACCCGGCGGCGTGCAGCGCCTTCCGGGCCTTGCCGGCGCCGGGCCCGCCTTCGGCGTACGCCGGATAGTGGCGCAGCGCGGGCGGCAGGAAGGTGAGCAGACTGGGGCCCTTGCCGTCGGCCCGCCACAGGGTGCCTTCCCAGTCGACGCCGCCGTCGTACAGCTCCGGATGGTTCTCCAGCTGCCAGCGCACGAGATAGCCGCCGTTGGACATTCCGGTGGCCAGGGTGCGCGTGGGTGGCCGCTGGTAGTGGCGCGCGACGGTCTTGCGGGCGGCGCGCGTGAGTTGGGTGACGCGGTGGTTCCACTCGACGACGGCATCGCCGGGCGTACGGCCGTCACGGTGGAAGTCCGCGCCGGTGTTGCCCTTGTCGGTGGCGGCGAAGGCGTAGCCGCGCTTGAGTGCCCAGTCGCCGATGGCGCGGTCGTTGGCGTACTGCTCACGGTTGCCGGGTGAACCGGAGACGAGCAGACCGCCGTTCCAGCGGGCGGGCAGCCGCAGGACGAACTGGGCGTCGTGCTTCCAGCCGTGGTTGGTGTTGGCGGCGGAGGTGTCCGGGAAGTACCCGTCGATCTGGAGGCCCGGCACGCCCCGCGGCGTGGGCAGCTTCTGCGGGGTCAGACCGGCCCAGTCGGCGGGGTCGGTGTGCCCGGTCTCGACGGTGCCGGCGGTGGTCAACTCCTCCAGGCAGGCGGCCTGTTGGTGCTCCGCACCGGGTACGCGGGGGACTTCCGTACGGGCGCAGCCGCGCGCCGCCGCCTGCTGGGCGGCAGCGCCGTCGGGCACGGGGAAGGAGAGCAGTGCCCCGGTGAGGGCGGCGATCGTGACGAGGCGGTACGGGCGTGGGGCGGCGCTGCTGGCCCGTGTCATCCGGGAGCCTCCGTGAGGGAGTCGGGGTCGTGAGGGGTGAGTACGTGCCGTGTGGGTGCGGGTGTGGCGCGGGTGCTTCGCAGGCTATGAGCGCCCGTGTGCGCCACACACGTCGTGGCCCGACACCTTCGACGGGCCGCCCATGGTGCCGTCCGACATGGCCTGCCCTCACGCGCCCGTGTTCGCGCCGCAAGGACGTGCTGTGCGTGCCGTACGTCCCCCCACGTGCCCCACGTGCCCCACGTGCCGCACGTGCCGCACAAGACGGCGGGACCGCCGCTCGCGGTGAGCGACGGTCCCGCCGTACGGACTGGCGATCCGTACGCAGGTTCGTTCAGTGGTAGAGAACCGCCTGGATCTTCGCGTCATCGATGTTCCGCCGGTCGTACCAGTAGTGACCGGTGTTGATGACCTTCGGCAGTTTCCTCCCGTTGATCGACTTGATTGCGGCGCGTACGACCTGTTCGCCGATGGCGACGGGATTCTGGGTGATCGCGCCTGCCATCCGCCCCTCGTCGATGGCGTTGATCTGGCCCTGCCCCGAGTCGAATCCGACGGTTCGTATGTCCGTCCTTCCGCTCTCCTTGACGCCCTGGATCACGCCCATCGCGGATCCCTCGTTGGCGCCGTAGATGCCTTTCACATCAGGGTTGGACGCGATGATCGCCTTGGTGATGTCGGCCGACTTCGTCTGGTCCCCTCCGCCGTACTGCACGGGCAGCAGGTCGATTCCGGGTGCGTGAGCCTTCATCCATTCCGTGAAGCCGTCACGCCGGTCCGTTCCCGAGGCAGCGGTCTGGGAGTGCACGACCAGCGCCACCTTGCCCTTGCCGCCGAGTTCGTGCGCCATGTGCTGTGCGGCCTCGGCTGCGGCGGCCTTGTTGTCGGTGGCGGCGGTGGTCAGCGGGATGTCGCTGTCGACGCCGGAGTCGAAGGCGATGACGGGGGTGCGGTGCCGCTGGGCCTTCTTCAGGTACGGCTCGACGGCCCGCGAGTCCAGCGCCGCCAGGCCGATCGCGTCCGGCTTCTTGCCGAGGCTGTTGGCCAGCATGTTGACCTGTGCCTCGACATCGCTCTCGGTCGCGGGCCCTTCGAAGCTGATGGTGGCGTTCTGCTTGCGTGCCTCCTTCTCCGCCCCCTTCTTCACGGCCTGCC
>DATMEI010000113.1:0-3277 GCA_035556995.1 Streptomyces sp. | reverse complement strand
CGGGTCGGGCATCGCGCGGGTGTGGTCGCACACGATCCTCACGCCGGGCGCACGGGACCGGGTGCTGAAGCTGGGCTGCGACGGCGTGATGACGGACGCTCCGCGGCTGCTGGCACGTACGGACGGGCGGGACCGTACGGGCGTCGCGGCAGGTCCTGCGAGTACGGCGCCGACGGTCGGCGCGGTACCGGTCAGCGCGGTACCGGTCAGCGCGGTGCCAGGCCGCGCAGCACGAGGTCGACGAGCGCGTCGGTGAACTCGTGCGTGAGAGTGCCGGTGCGCTGCAGCCAGCGCTGCTGGAACGGGCCGAGCAGCATCTCCACGGCGAGCCCGAGATCGACGTCGGCGGCGATCTGCCCGGCTTCCTGCGCGGAGCGCAGCCGTCGCGTGTAGACCTCCGTGCCGGGCTCCCCCAGCCGTTCGAGGAACTCCTTCGACAGTTCCTCATCTGCCGCTCCGGCCACGGCGAGTGCGCGGTAGGGGGCCTCGAAGGCGGCGTCGGTGAACTCGTCGACGGTCGCACGCAGCACCTGCTTGAGGTCGGCCTCCAGATCGCCGGTGTCCGGGATGCCCGCCTCGTAGTCCGGGTCGGTGACGACGGTGGTGAACGCGTCCAGCAGTACGGCCGCCTTGGAGGACCACCAGCGGTAGATGGTCTGCTTGCCGACGCCCGCACGGGCGGCGATGGCCTCGATGGTCAGCTTGTTGTAGCCGACCTCCCCGACCAGCTCCATGCTCGCGTCGAGAATCGCGCGCCGTGACCGCTCGCTGCGGCGGGAGGCGTCGGGCGTACGGAAGTTCCGGGGTGCCGGGGTGGAGGGCATGACCCGAATCTACCAAGAACCGGAGACGAGACGAACCGTCTTGACAAGACGAACCGTCTCGCCTCACTCTGGAGCGGTCAGCACCGAATCAGCCCCGAGGAGGCGAACCCATGAGCAAGGGCCGTTCCGGAAAGATGCCCGGCGTCGGCGGCACCCGCGCGCACCTCTCCCGCAAGCAGCTGCGGGGAGGCCACGGCGGGCACGGACAGCCTCACGGCGCCGGGCGAACCGACCCTCAGCAACAGAAGCGCGAACTCCTGCGCAAACTCCTGGAATCGAGAGAGAACGGGACGGAACCGCAAGGCAGAACGTCCGATCGGACGCCTCAAGCCGACAGGTGAGAGAACACTTCGTCCACATCTCGACGCGAAGGGCTCCTCACGGCGCACCATGGGCGAGCACAGTGCTCGTCGATCACCCCGTGAGGAGCCTTCGTTGTACGGACCCGGGTACACCCCCCGCCGCTTCCTGATGTGCGCACCGGCACACTTCCGCGTCACGTACTCCATCAACCCCTGGATGGATCCCGACAAGCCCGTGGACATCCCGCTCGCGCTCGCCCAGTGGGAGGAACTCCGCGACCGCTACCGCTCACTCGGCCACACCGTCGAGGAGCTGGAACCGCTGCCCGGCCTGCCCGACATGGTGTACGCGGCCAACGGTGCCACCGTCGTCGACGGCCGGGTGCTCGGTGCCCGCTTCGCCCACCGTGAGCGCGCCGACGAGGCGGCAGCACACCGTGCCTGGTACCGGGCGAACGGCTTCGCGGACGTACACGAGCCGGAGCACATCAACGAGGGCGAGGGCGACTTCGCCGTGACCGGCACCTGGCTGCTCGCCGGCCGGGGCTTCCGCAGCAGCCCTCTCTCGCACGGCGAGGTGCAGGAGTTCTTCGGCCGCCCGGTGATCGGTCTCGATCTGGTCGACCCGCGCTACTACCACCTGGACACCGCGCTGTGCGTGCTGGGCGGCGACGAGATCATGTACTACCCGCCCGCCTTCTCCCCCGGCAGCAGGGCCGTCCTGGCTCGGCTGTTCCCCGACGCCCTCATCGCGTCGGAGACGGACGCCGAGGCGTTCGGCCTGAACTCCGTCAGCGACGGCCATCACGTGCTGTTGCCGCAGGCCGCCGTCGGGCTGTCCGACCCCCTGCGGGAGCGGGGCTACGAGCCCGTCCCCGTCGACCTCACGGAGCTGCTGAAAGGCGGCGGCAGCGTGAAGTGCGTTACGGCCGAACTGCGTTCGGCAGCCTGACACCGAAGGAACGCGCGGGGCTCGCAACCCGACCCCGCGCGCTCCCCGACCCGTCCGGCACGGACCGGCTCCCGCCTACGAGGCCGGCGGCCAGGCGTCGCCCCACTTCACGTCGCGGGCCTGGCGGTAGGCGCCGCCATGGCGCTTGGTGACGGTCGCCGCCCGCAGGCCGTCGTCCGCGGTGCACAGGTCCAGGAGCACCTGGCCCTTGCGCTTCTGGGGCCTGCGGACGATACGTGCCTCCGCCGGCTCGCCCACGATGCCGGGGCGTGCTGCTGCGACGTAGCTGTACTTCTCGTCCTCGTACGGCAGGGAGCCGCCCTTGACCTGTCTGTGCAGGGAGGAGCGGTTCACGCGGGCCGCGAAGTGGCACCAGTCCTCGCCCGGGACCATCGGGCACGGTGCGCTGTGCGGGCACGGCGCGAGGACGCGCAGTCCGGCCTCGATCAGCATCTCGCGTGCCGCGATGATCCGGTCGTATCCGTCCGGTGTTCCGGGTTCGGTCACCACCACGGCCGGTGCCGCGTGGAGTGCCGCGTCGATGACCGCACGCCGGTCCTGCTCGGTCAGTTCACCCAGTACGTAGGAGACGGTGACCAGGTCGGCTGCCGGCAGCGCCGCGTCCGGCCGGCCGCGCTCGTGCTCGCGCAGCGACTGCCGGCGCCACTCGGTTCCGCGCAGCGCCGCCGTACTCGCCGAGCCGCCTGCCGCAGCCGCAGCCGCAGCCGCCAGTTCACGGCCCAGTGCGAGGGCGGGTTCCGACCAGTCGAGCACCGTGGTGCGCCGCGGTGCACCGCCCGGGCGTCCGTCGCCGCCGTCGTTGTCCGGGCCGCCGTCTCCCCAGACCGCCGCGGCGGCCCACACGGCTGCGCCCGTACCGCCGCCGACGTCCAGGTGGCTCTCCGGGCGCCAGCCGTCCGTACGTTCCGCGAAGGCGCCGAGCGCCGAGGAGACGGCCGCGAAGGTGGCGGGCATCCGGTACGCGGCGTAGGCGACGACGTCGGCGCGGTCCCGCAGCACGGGGGCGTCCGTCGGGGTGCGTCCCCGGTAGCCGGCCATCAGCCGCTCCACGGCACCGGCCGCCTGCCGGGGCGGCAGCCCGTCGACCAGTCCGGCCAGGGCGCGGCGCAGTTCTTCCTCGATCACCGCAGCAGTCTAGGGAGCGTCCGGGGAGGGAATCTCCCGGCTCCGGTTCCGGA
>DATMEI010000112.1:0-3122 GCA_035556995.1 Streptomyces sp. | reverse complement strand
TGCAGGCCGTGTCGGTGGCCGTCACCGTCGAACTCGTCGCCCGCGGACATCTGCACCGTCCGTCCGCTCGTCCCGCGGCCGTGGCGACGACGGCAGCCGACCGGCGCAGCCGGTGGGACCGGATCGCCGCCGGTGTACGTCTCTTCCAGCGGCGGGCATGGCGGCACTGACCGGACCCGCGGTCTCCGGCGTCCGCCCCGCAGACCCGCGCGGCCGTGTGCCCTAGGTGGCGTACTCGCGGGCGGGACGTGGGGTGCCGCCGAGGGCGAGTGCCGCGCTGAGCGCGGAGACTCCCGCCAGCGTGAGGAAGAGGGTCGGATATCCGCCCAGCGGGCCGGCGAGCGCGGCGCCGGTGAAGGGGGCGAGGCCGGTGGCGACGGTGACGGGGGCGGTGAGGATGCCGCTGAGCCGTCCGTAGTGGCGTGTGCCCCAGCGGTCGGTGACGGCGGTGGCGACCAGGAGCGTGAGGTTGCCGCGGACCATGCCGGCGGCGACGGCGAGGACGGTCAGCAGCGGGACCGGTCCGGGTACGAGCGCGAGGGCCGCGGTGGTGGCGCCGCCTGCGGCGATGAGGACGGTGGTGCGGGTGGTGACGCCCGTACGGCGGGACATGGGCGCGTAGAAGATGCGGCCCAGCGTCTGTCCGACGCCTCCGAGTCCGAGTGCCCATGCCGCTTCGGTGTGGGTGGCGCCGCGCTCCGACAGCAGCGGGACGAGGCCGATGACGACGGCGTAGACCGTGCAGGCGGAGAGGGTCAGGGCGGCGGTGAGCATGAGGAACGGGCGGGTCAGGGCGATCGGCCTTGGAGGCGGGGGGCGTTGCTCCGGCGTGCGCGGTGTGTGCTGCGTCTGCGATGTGTCCTGTGCGGGCGGGGCATCAGGGGCCTGCGGCCAGGGCGCCCGCAGGGCGAGGGCGTGCGCGGGGATGGTGACGACCGCGAGGATCAAGGCGAGGACGGCATAGGTGGTCCGCCAGCTCACGTGCTCCACGAGTGCGGCGGTCAGCGGTGCGAAGACGGTGCTGGCCAGACCACCGGCGAGGGTGACGACCGTCAGGGCGCGGACGCGGCCGGAGCCCCACCAGCGGGTGAGGGCGGCGAAGGCAGGGGGGTAGAGAGTGCCGGCCATGGCTGCGCCCGCGCACAGCCAAGCGCCCGCGAATACGGCGAAGTTGGGCGCTGCGGCGATGGCCAGGACGGAGACCGTGGCGAGGACGGATCCGGTGGTCATCACCGCTCGTGGGCCCCGGCGGTCCAGTACGCGCCCCAGGGGGATGCCCAGGAGGGCGGAGACGAGGAGGGCGGCGGAGAAGGCGCCCGTCGCGGCGGTGCCCGACCAGCCGGTTTCGGCGGTCAGTTGGGGCAGGAGGACGGGGAACGCGTAGTAGAGGACACCCCAGCTGATGATCTGCGTGACGCACAGGGCGGGCAGGACGAAGCGGGGCCGCGCCCGGTCCCCCGTTCCGGTCGCGGTCCCTTCCGCCTGCAGGTCGGTCTTCCGCACCTCAGCAGCAACTGCTGCTGGGAACACCGGCCTTGGCGGTTTCGGACGCGGCTTCAGACCCTTCCGAGCCGGGCGCCGCGGAAGGGGAGCAGCAGTCGCTGCCCTCCTGTCTTGTGAGGGAGTCCGCGTCGGCCTTGACCACGTAGACCTCCCAGGGTTCGTTGCCGGGCCCGTGGACCCAGACCTTGTCCTGGAGGGCGTAGCAGCAGGTCGTGTCGCTCTCCTCGGTTGTGGCCAGGCCCGATTCGTCCAGACGGGCTGTCGCCGCGTGCACGGCCTCGGTGGAGCCGACTTCCACACCGAGGTGATCCATACGGGTCTCCTCGTGCTCGTCGCCTTCGATGAGGACGAGCTTGAGCGGGGGGTCGTCGACGGCGAAGTTGGCGTAGCCGTCACGGAGTTTGGCCGGCTCGGTGCCGAAGAGCCTGCTGTAGAAGGCGATGGACGCTGCGAGGTCGGGAACGCGAAGTGCGAGCTGTACGCGTGACATGGCGATCCTCCTTGTGGTGGTCGGGTCCGGGTCCGGGTCAGCAGCCGCCGGGTGCGGCCTGGGCTTCAACTCCTCCGATCTGCACGGTGGCAGGAGCGGCGCAGCACCCGCCGCCGTCTTCGGACTGTGCTGCGCCGTTTGTGTCCGCTTCGTCGAACAGCCCGGCCCCTCCGCACACTCCGGTCTCCGGGAGCGTCAACTCCACGCGCTCCGCGGCTTCCCGGTCTCCCGCGAGGGCGGCGGCGATGGAGCGGACCTGCTCGTAGCCGGTCATCGCGAGGAACGTCGGTGCCCGGCCGTAGCTCTTCATCCCGGCGAGGTAGAAGTCCTTCTCGGGGTGGGTCAGTTCGTTGGCGCCGTGGGGGTAGACGGTGCCGCAGGAGTGGACGTTGGGGTCGATCAACGGGGCCAGTCCTACCGGTGCCTGGAGGCGTTCGTCCAGGCCGAGGCGCAGTTCGGAGACGGGGGAGAGGTCGGGACGGAAGCCGGTCAGGACGATGACCTCGTCGACCGGTTCGAGGCGGCGGCCGTCCTCGCCGATGAGCACAAGCTGTCCGTTCGCTTCTTCCACGGCGGCCGTACGGAATCCGGTGACGGCTTCGGCGTACCCGTCGTCGACGGCTGCCTTGGCGCGCAGGCCGAGGGCGCCGCGGGCGGGCAGCTGGTCGGCTTCGCCGCCGCCGAAGGTGCTCTCGCCGATGCCGCGCCGCAGAATCCAGGAGGCGTGCGTGCCGGGAGCGTCCTCGGCCAGTCCGGCGAGGAGGGCGAGAGCGGTGAAGGCGGAGGCGCCCGAGCCGATGACCGCGGTGCGCCTGCCCGCGTAACGGGTGCGTGTGGCCGGGTTCTTGAGGTCCGGGACGCGGTACGTGATGCGGTCGGCGGCGGCCTTCTCGCCGAGGGCGGGCAGGCCGTCGGCGCCCATCGGGCTGGGGGTGGACCAGGTGCCGGAGGCGTCGATGACGGCGCGGGCGGTGAGCCGCTCTTCGCTGCCGTCGGCGAGCTGGATGTGGATGGTGAAGGGCTGCTCGTCGCGGCCGGAGTCGACGATGCGGTCCCGGCCCGCGCGGGCGACGCCGGTGACCGTGGCGCCGTAGCGGACCTTGTCGCCGAGGACGTCGGCGAGCGGCTG
>DATMEI010000111.1:0-5861 GCA_035556995.1 Streptomyces sp. | reverse complement strand
AGCGGCTCGGAGAGGTCCTTGGTCAGCGCGTTGGCCACGTCGATGCGGAAGCCGTCCACGCCCCGGTCCGACCAGAAGCGCAGGGTCTTCTTGAAGTCGGCGTGCACATCCGGGTGGTCCCAGTTGAGGTCGGGCTGTTCGGGGGCGAAGAGATGCAGGTACCACCAGCCGTCGGGCAGCCTGCTCCAGGCGGGGCCGCCGAAGTTGGACTGCCAGTCTGTGGGCGGCAGTTCGCCGCTCTCGCCCTTGCCCTGACGGAATACGTAGCGCTCGCGCTCCGGTGAACCGGCCCCCGCGCGCAGCGCCGCCTGGAACCACTCGTGGTCCTCGGAGGTGTGGTTGGGGACGATGTCGACGATCACCTTGATGCCGAACCGGTGGGCTTCGGCGACCATCGCGTCGAAGTGCTCCAGCGTGCCCAGCCGCGGGTCGACGTTGCGGTAGTCGGCGACGTCGTAGCCGCCGTCGGCCAGCGCGGAGGGGTAGAAGGGGCTCAGCCAGACGGCGTCGACGCCGAGTTCGGAGAGGTAGGGGATGCGGGTGGTGATGCCGGCTATGTCGCCGAGGCCGTCGCCGTCGGAGTCGGCGAAGCTGCGGGGGTAGATCTGGTAGACGGCGGCCTGGCGCCACCAGTGGGGGCCGTCCTGGCGGTGCGGTGCGGTGCTGTCGGTCACTTGAGTCCTCGCAGTGCGGTGCGATGCGGTCGGTTGTCCGGTAACTCGTTATTCGGTTGTCCGGGCCGGGGCCGTACGGCACAGGGGGCCCGGGGTATTGAAGTGCGGGCGCGGCAGAGGGCGTCGCGTCCGGGCGTCCGGCAGAGGGGGCAACGGAGGGAAGGGGGCGGAGGAGAAGGAGCAGAGGAGAAGTCGCGGGCAGGGCTCTGAGATCGGTCAGGTCTCGTGGAGGTCAGCAGTGGTGGCAGCGGTGTGGGGGACTTCGGTCTGCGCCCCGAAGGCACAGGACGCTCCGGGCAGCCGGAGGGTTGACGTGGTCAGCGTCGCGGAGCGGCGATGGATTCCCTGCGGCGTACGGGCATGGGGATCCGGTGGATCGTCGGCTTCAAGTTGCCCGACAACAGTAACGAGACTGCTCTCCGGCCGAGTTCGTGGTGGGGAAGGGCGATCGAGGTGAGGGGCGGACTCAGCCAGGACGCCAGCTCGGAGTCGTCGAAGGAGATCACCGAGAGATCCTGCGGAATGCTCAGACCGCTCTCCGACACCGCCTGGTACACACCGAAGGCCAGCCGGTCGTTGCAGCAGATGACGGCAGTCGGCACGGCATCGGCCTCCCCGTCCAGAAGTGTGCGCGCCGCGCGGTAACCGCCTTCCGGCGTCGACCAGTCGCATTCGGCGACGCCCGACAGCCGTACACCCGCGGTGGCCGCCGCCTTCTCGATGCCGCGCATCCGCTCGTGCCCGGCGTGCACGCCCTCGGGGGTCTCCGCGGTGAAGTGGTGTCCGCCGACGACGTGAATGCCGTCCCGGTGTCCGGCATCCAGCAGCATCCGCACCGCTTGAGCGCCGGCGGCTTCCTCGTCCGGAACGACACAGGTGAAGTCCCCTGATTCGTCGAGGAAGTTGAGCAGCACGGTGGGGTGTTCGTGCGAGAGGCCGGGGCGCCGTGATCTGCGCGTCGACATCGCGGCGTGGATCATGCCGTCCACCTGGCGGTCGAGCATGCCCTGGAGCAGCTTCTCCTCCACCTTCGGATCGTCGCCGGTCTCGGCGAAGTAGAGCAGGTGATCCCGCTCGAGTGCCGCCTCCAGCGCGCCCTGGATCATCTCGCCCGCGTAGTGGGTGCTGGCGACGATGTCCGAGACGAGACCGATGGTGTGCGTCTTGCGGGTGCGAAGGCTCTGCGCCGTGAGGTTGGGCCGGTAGCCCAACTCGTTTGCCGCGCCCAGGATTCGCTGCCGTGCCTCGATCGAGATGCGCATGTCCTTACGTCCGGAGAGCACGAACGAAACCGTCGTACGGGACACACCGGCATGGCGTGCGACATCGGCCTGAGTGACGCGCGACGACGGCATGTGACCTCCAGGTAACTCGTGCTAGCCGAGCATCACCCGGTGTTACTCGCGGTGTCAACGGTTTTTCTGGTCCGCGATCGCCTGCCCCTCTCCCGGATCTCGACAGGGGTCTTGACACGGACGCTTCAGGGGCAACATCCTCCTGCTCACTCGATTTAACTTCGTTGTTTCACACCGCCGTGGATCGAGCACCCATCCCGCCCGGTGGGCCGTCCGCATGCGCGCTCGCAATCCGGGCGCCGTAAACGGCCGTAGCGACCACTCGAACCGCCGGGTGGTGCACCGGCTGTCTGCCCCGAGACGGACAGGGCGGCTGGCCGCGGCCAACAGCGAACCACAACAGCCGAGACCGGGCCACAGGCAAGCAAGAGGAGATCATGTGAGTGCCATACCGCGACGACTGCTGCCGGGCACCGCCGTCATTGCCGCACTCACGCTCGTCAGCGGCTGCGGCCTGAGCTCTTCGAGCGTCGAGAGCGGTACGAACGCAAAGGAACGCGGCCCCATCACCTACGCAGCGGGTAAGGACGTCTCGGGGGTCGTGCCGAAGCTGATCAAGCGCTGGAACGAAGGACACCCCGGTGAGAAGGTCACCTTCATCGAACTGCCGGAGGACGCCAACGCCCAGCGCCAGCAGATGATCCAGAACGCCCAGCTCAAGACGGACACCTTCTCGGTGCTCTCCCTCGACGTCGTGTGGACCGCCGAGTTCGCTGCGAACCGCTGGATCGACGAGATACCGCAGAAGTCCTTCCCGTACGACAAGACGCTGGCCCCCATCAACGGCACCTTGAAGTACCGCGGCAAGTACTTCGCGATGCCGTATGCCTCCGACGGCGCCCTGCTCTATTACCGCAAGGACCTGCTGGACAAGGCGGGCATCGACAAGCCGCCGGAGACCTGGGACGAGATGCGCGAGGTCTGCCGCAAGGTCCTGGGGGAGAAGGAATCCAAGACGTCGTGCTACGCGGGCCAGTTCGAGAAGTACGAGGGCCTCACGGTCAACTTCGCCGAGGCGGTGCACTCGACGGGCGGGCGGATCACCGACGACAAGGGCAATCCGACGGTCGACACCCCCGAGGCCAAGCGCGGCTTGGACAACCTGGTCAACGGCTTCCGCGACGGCACAATCGCCAAGGAAGCCATCACGTACATGGAGGAGCCCGGCCGCCGGGCCTTCGAGAAGGGCAAGACACTCTTCTTCCGCCAGTGGCCCTCGATGTACGGAGTGTCGAGCAACAAGAGCGAGAACAACGAGGTCGCCGGAAAGTTCGGCGTCGCCCCCATCCCCGGCGAGAAGGAAACCGGCGTCTCCTCTCTCGGCGGTCACAACCTCGCGCTGTCCTCCTCGGCGCGTAACAAGGCCACAGCACTGGACTTCATGCGCTACATGACCTCCGAGCAGAACTCGCGCCGGAATCTGAACGACGGCTCCCTGGCACCGGTCTACGCCGACCTCTACGACGACCCGGAGATGCAGCGCGAGTTCCCCTGGCTGCCGGTGCTGAAGAAGTCGATTCTGAACGCGGAGCCGCGCCCGCGCGTGGTGCGGTACGGCGACGCCACGACCGCCATCCAGGACGACGCCTATGCCGCACTGACCGGAAAGAAGAGCTCATCGGAGGCACTTCGCAGCCTGCAGGAGAAGCTTCGCGCCCTCACCCCGTGACCTGATCCGACGTGCCGTGCTGCGGCTGACCAGACCTGCCCGCAGTGACCGGCCCGACTGCCTGCGGACCTCTGGGAGCGGCAGCCCGGACCGGTTCCGCGCCGCCGCGCCGAGCGGCTCCCGCGTGGTAGGGACGCCGGCCGAGAAAGGAAGACACCACCCATGTCGATAGCTCTGAGGCGCGGGAGTACCGGGCCCGCGACCGCGCGGTCGCAACTACAAGCAGAGGGGCGCATGGCCACGCTCCTGGTCTCGCCGACGCTGATCGTGCTCGGGCTGGTCATCGTCTATCCCGTGCTGGCGGCGGTCTACTCGTCCCTGTTCACCGTCCCCGGGGTCGACCCCAGCTCGGGCTTCGTCGAGGGCGGCGAGCCGTTCGTCGGGCTGGACAACTTCGCGTCGATCTTCAGCGGAGAAGGCGCCCGCTTCTGGAACGCCTTCTGGAACACCTCGTTCCTGACTGTCACTTCGGTGCTCCTGGAGACCGTCATCGGCCTGGCGATGGCGTTGATCATGCATCAGGCGATGCGCGGACGGGCCTGGGTGCGCGCCAGCATCCTGGTGCCGTGGGCCATACCCACGGCGATCTCCGCGCTGCTGTGGCGCTGGATCTTCGACAGCGAAGGCATCGCCAACACCCTTCTCGGCACCAAGGTGCTGTGGACGACGGAAGGCTTCCAGGCTCAGGCCGCGGTCATCATCGCGGAGGTCTGGAAGACGGCGCCGTTCGTGGGGCTGCTTGTCCTGGCGGGGCTCCAGATCATCTCCCAGGAGGTGTACGAGGCAGCTCGCGTCGACGGGGCGGGCCCCATACGCCGCTTCTGGAACATCACGCTGCCGCTGGTCAAGCCGGCGCTGCTGGTCGCCGTGCTCTTCCGGCTGCTGGACGCGCTGCGGATGTTCGACCTGCCCTACATCCTGATCGGGGCGGGCAAGGAGTCGGTGGAGACGCTGTCGATGCTGGCGCAGGACGAGGCGTCCAACGTCCGGTTCGGGCCGGCGTCCGCGTACTCGGTGCTGCTGTTCCTCTACGTGTTCCTCATCGCGTTCACATTCATCAAGCTCCTCGGCGCGGATCTGCTCAGCAGCCGGGACGAGCCGGGCGGAAAGAAGGGCGGACGCAAGCGCCCGCGCCGGCAGACCGGCGACGGCCGGAGCCGTAAGAAGGAGGCGACGGCATGACAAGCACGACCCCCACCGGCACGACGGAAGCCCCGGTGACCGAGGCGGCGCCCGTTTCCGCGCCACCGCCGAGTGGCCGCACCGCACCGGCGAAGCGTGGAGGCAGCCCGTGGCTCACCGCGCTGCGCACCTCCGGCGTGCTCGCCGTCGCCGCGTGGTGCCTCGCGCCGTTCTACTGGATGATCGCCTCCAGCCTGCGGGCCCCGAAGGACATCTTCGAAACCTCTCTGTGGCCGGCAAACCCGTCGCTCACCAACTACACCGGTGTGCTTGATCCTTCGCAGGGATTCCTGCGGTCCCTGGCGAACAGCTTCATCGTGGCGGGCACGACCACGGTGCTCGCGCTGATCGTGGGTATCGCCACGGCCTACGCACTGGCACGCCTCGAATTCCGATTCAAGCGGCTCGTGTTGACCGGCATCATCGCCACCTCGATGTTCCCGGTGGTCTCGATCACCATTCCGCTGCTGAAGCTCTTCGTGGGCATCGGATGGATCAACACCTACCAGGCCATGGTCGTACCGAGCATGTCGTTCGCGCTGCCGCTCGCCGTGTGGAACCTGACGGCCTTCTTCCGTCAAATGCCCACACAGCTCGAGGAGTCGGCGAGGGTCGACGGCTGTACCCGGGGCCAGGCCTTCCGCAAGGTGATCCTGCCGCTGGCGGCGCCCGGACTCTTCACCACCGCGATCCTCACCTTCGTGATGGCCTGGAACGAGTTCCTGATCGCGGTGTCGATGACCAACAAGCAGTCCATGCAGACCGCTCCGGTCGCCGTCTCGAAGTTCACCGGCGCCGCTCAGTTCGTGGAGCCTCACGGCAGCCAGATGGCCGCGGGTGTGCTGGTGACCATTCCGCTGGTGATCCTGGTGCTCTTCTTCCAGCGCCGTATCGTCGCGGGCCTCACCGCGGGTGCGGTCAAGTGAGCGCGGGCCGGGCGTAGTCGACGGAGACAGCACCTGACGTACAGGGGCGCCGGTC
>DATMEI010000110.1:0-5756 GCA_035556995.1 Streptomyces sp. | reverse complement strand
CACCCAGATGAAGAAGGGGCTGGGGCACTGGGTCGATGGCGGCAATGGACGTCAACTCACCTGGGGAATCTTTCACTTCAGGCGTTGAGAAACGGTTCTGCGGCGCCCTGATGGCGCCGGACGGCCCGTGTGCACTCCATGTCACAAGGCCCCCCGGGGCCGGACGACGGACGCGCAACGACGCGCGTCAGGGGGCGCTCGGGCCGTCCCCCTGTGGTCACGGCGCGTACGGCGCGTACGGCGGTCACGGTGGGTACGGCGGTCACGGCTGCGGTTCACCGCCGCGCCGGGGCCGTGCCTCCTGCGGGTCCGCGGGCGGCGGGGGCTGGCCGGCTCTCTGAGCCGTGCCGTGCTCCTCGCGCCGTCCCTGCGCCCCGTCTTCGCCCTGGCCCTGGCCCTGACCCGGTACGGACGTCTGCGGCGGCGTTTGCGGCACTTCCTGCCGTAAGGACGACTGCCGCAGCGCGTCCGGAAAGCGGTGCTCGCCCGTGCCGGGGATGGGCGGCAGGTCCGAGGCCGGGCCCGCCGCAAGCAGTCTGCTCAGGCCGCGTCGCGTCGCGGCGACGACCACACGGTCGCCCGCCTGCAGCACGTAACCGGGGTGGAGCCGCCACTCCAGTTCGTTGGCGCCGGTCGAGGAGACGGACGACAGGTCCTGCCGCCGCTCGCCCTCATCGGCGGTGTCGAGGGCGACGACCCGCCACGCCTCGGCGCGGAACGCGCGGGCCACCGTACGGCCCTCCAGCAGCGGATTGCCGCGTACCTCCACGGTGGCGAAGACCAGCACCCGGCGTCCCACCGAGATCGCCCCGAGAACCTGGCGTCCCATCATCGCTCCGGCGAAGGCGGGCGCGGCGAGCGCCGAGACGCTGCGGCTGCGCGTCTGCGCCGCCGGATAGGTGTCACGCAGTGTGCGGTAGACCGTCGCCGCGAACGCGTCGTCGAACAGCCGCATCACCACGCGCAGTTCGGGCTTGATCTGACGCGCGTTGAGCGACGCCTCCAGATTGGTGCCGTCGGAACTGGTGAGGGCGAGCAGGGCACGACTGCGTTTGATCTTGGCGTCCTCCAGGACACCGTCCTCGGTCACATCCGCGATCAGCGTGGGGACACGTCGTCTGCGGGCGAGGGCGATACCGCGCGCTTCCTGGTCGCGTTCGATGCAGACGACGGGGATGTTCAGCTCGAGCAGCCGCTCCAGCACGTGCTTGCCCACCTTGCCCAGGCCCACCAGCACCACATGGCCCGAGAGTCCGCGCGGCGGCGTGGGCAGGGCCGCCGCCTTGCGGAAGGCGCCGTAGCTCTCCAGCACCACCGCGAGCAGCAGCGGGAGCAGCATCATCCCGGCGAGCGCGGCGAGGAGTTGGAGCACCTGCTCACCGGAGGTCTTCTCCAGGTTGGGCTCGTTGATGGCGAAGACGTCGAGGAGAGTCACGTACGCGGCGTGCAGCGGGGTCTCGCCGCTCATCCTCCAGCTCACGGTGGCGAGGGTGAGCACCACGCCCGTCATGGCGAGCAGCGAGTAGCGCAGCCGCTGGGAGAAGAGTTCCTTGAAGGCCAGCATTCTGGGCAGCCGGCTGACGTGTACGGCGGCGGAGCGGCCTCTCCGCGTGATGGCCTCCAGCACGACCGCGCGTCGATGGGGCGGCAGACCGGCCAAGTCCTCTTCGTCCGGGAGCAGTACGGGCCCGTCATGGGTACGGGCGCGGGGCCGCTCTCCGCTGCGCCGGCGCTCATGCCGGCTCGGGCGGCTCGGATGGTCCGTGCTGTGCGTACGTCCGTCGCCGGCGGGCTCATCAGCAGGGCCGGCACTTTCATCGCCGGCCTCGCTGTCGCTGTCGCCGTCGTCTGCGTCCTCGTCCTCGCTCTCGTCGACGGTTCCCTCGCCGTCCTCCGTGTCCTCCGTGGCGGGCAGAAGCGCCAGGGTGCACAGCGGATTGCGGCGGTCGACCGTCCTGAGGGTGCGCTCCTTGGCCCGCAGCAGCAGCCCGTCCGCGTACAGCACCTTGTCGCTGCCGACGACTGCCGCCGCGACGATGGACGGCGCGGCGGTGTCGGAGTCGGAGAGCACAGTCGTGGTCGCGTCGGCCACGGCGCCGCCCGCCGCTCGTGCCCCGCTCAGACGGGCGGCACGGTCCAGCAGGTCCGCGAGGTACTGGCCGAGGGTGCGGTTGAACATCCTGATGACCAGGCGCACTTGCGGGTTGATCCGGCGGGCGCGCAGCGCGATGTAGATGTTCAGCTGGTCGTCGCCGGAGGTGATCGCCAGCGCGCTCGCCCGCTCGATCCCGGCCTGTATGAGCGCGGCGTCGTCGGGCACCCGCGCCTCGACGGCCTCCACGGACAGCTCGCTCGCCCCGACCAGCCCGGCGATCTGCGGGCCGTGGTTCCCGCCGCGCAGTGAAGGCAGAACGACGGTGACATGCTGTCTGTAGACCGTGGCCAGTTCCCTGCAGACCCGCTGTGCGAGAGCGTTGTCGCCGCAGACCACCATGTGCCCGCGAAGGACCCCACGCTCTAGGCTGCTGTCCATGGTTGCCAAGGACAGTTCCCCCTTGAACATCTGTGTCTTCTGCTCAGCCGCCGAACTCGACGCCGTTTACGCCGAGTCCGCGCGCGAGTTCGCCGAGCTTATCGGCAGCCGCGGACATTCGCTGGTGTGGGGCGGCTCGGACGTGGGGCTGATGAAGGTCGTGGCCGACGGCGTCCAGAGAGCTGGGGGACGGCTGGTCGGGATCTCCGTCGACTTCCTGCAGAGTGCGGCCAGGGAGAACGCGGACGAGATGATCGTCACCGCGAACCTCGCCGAGCGCAAAGCGCAACTGCTGGAGCGTGCCGACGCCTTCGTGGTCATGGTGGGCGGCACCGGGACGCTCGACGAGGCCACCGACATCCTGGAGCTGAAGAAGCACGGACTGCACGCCAAGCCCGTCGTGCTGCTGAACACGGCGGGCTACTACGACGGTCTGCGGCAGCAGCTGGCCAGGATGGAGGCCGAGGGCTTCCTGCCCCTGCCGCTGACGGAACTGGTCACGTTCGCGGACGACGGCGCGCAGGCACTGCAGCTGCTGGAGGCGTGAGACCGGGGCTGGCCGGAGATGCCGGAGCGGCCGGGGGACGCCGGAGCGGCCGGGGCCAGTGGTTCGGCGGCTCCGTTCACTTCCGGTTGTACAGGCGCATGGTCAGCGTCCCGAACACCGCGATCAGCAGGCCCCCGGCGATCAGCGTCCACATGATCTCGCCTGCGGGCCATTCGCCCTCCATCAGCCCGCGGACTGCCGCGACGAGATGGGTGATCGGGTTGACGTCCACGAACGCCTGCAGCCAGCCCGGCATCGTCCTCGGCTCGACCAGGATGTTGCTCAGGAAGGTGAGCGGGAAGAGCACCATCATGCTGACGCCCATCACCGACTTCTCCGTGCGCAGCAGCAGCCCGAACATGGTCCACAGCCAGGAGAAGGCGAAGGAGAAGGCCACGAGCAGCGCGATCCCGGCGAGTACTCCCAACACACCGCCGCCCGGCCGGAATCCGAGCACCAGCCCGACCGCCAGTATCACGACGGACGCCATCGTGTAGCGGAAGGCGTCGCCGAGGAGGTAGCCGACCATCGGGGCGGGCCGCCAGATCGGCAGCGTACGGAAGCGGTCGAACACCCCTTTCTCGATGTCGGTGTTGACCGAGACGCCCGTGTACATGGTGGTCATCACCACGCTCATCACCATGATGCCCGGCAGCAGGAACTGCAGATACTCGGTCGTCGAGCCGGCCAGCGCACCGCCGAAGAGGTACGTGAACATCAGCGTCATCATGATCGGGAACGCGGTCACGTCGAAGAGCTGCTCGGGAACGTGCTTGATCTTCAGCATGGCCCGCCAGCCGAAGGTCATGGAGACGGACAGTGCGCTGGGGCGCGGTGGCCGCTTTCCCGTGACGAGCACTGCCGGGAGCCCGCCCGTACTGCTCGTGGAGGGCTGTGGCGTTCCCGCGGTGCGTGCGGATGCGGGCGTACGGGCGGATGCGGGCGAGGTGTTCATGGTGTCGTCTCCTCGGCGGCGTGGCCGTTCTGCGAAGGGCCGCGGTGCGAAGGGCCGCCGTGCGACGGGCCGTTGCGTGAAGTCCCGTCCGGCGGCTGCTCGTCGTGTGCGGGGCGGTCGGTGAGGGCGAGGAAGACCTCGTCGAGGCTCGGCTGCCCCAGCGAGAAGTGGTCGACGGTGATACCGGAACGAGTGAGCTCCGCGAGTGCCAGAGCGGCCTGTTCGGCAGCGCCGCGTTCCGTGCCGTCCCCCAGAACCCGTGCCGTCAGCGCCACCGGGTCGGCCTCAGGCTGTACTTGGGCGGCGAGCGTCTGCGAGAGCACCTGCCGCGCCTCCTCCCGCTGCCCGCCGTCGCGCAGCCGCAGATGCACCGAACCCGCACCGACGGACGACTTCAACTGCCCGGGCGTGCCCTCGGCGATCACCCTTCCGTGATCGATGACGGCGATACGGCCCGCGAGTTGGTCGGCCTCGTCCAGATACTGGGTGGTCAGCAAGACTGTCGTGCCCTGTGCGACGACGGCTCGCACGATGTCCCACACCTGATTACGGCTCCTGGGATCCAGACCCGTGGTGGGCTCGTCCAGGAAGAGCAGGTCGGGGGTGTTGAGGATGCTGGCCGCGATGTCGATCCGCCGCCGCATGCCGCCCGAATACTGCTTCACCTGGCGCCCGGCCGCGTCCGCGAGCCCGAACGACTCCAGCAGCATCGCGGCCCGCTTCCGCGCGGCGGGCTTGGAGTGGCCGAGGAGCCGGGCCAGCAGCACCAAGTTCTCAGTGCCGGTCAGGTCCTCGTCGACCGAGGCGTACTGCCCGGTGAGGCTGACCCGCGCCCGTACGGCATCCGCTTCCCGCTGCACGTCGTGCCCGAAGACCCGGGCCTCGCCGCCGTCCGGACGCAGCAGCGTCGCCAGCATCCTCACGGCGGTCGTCTTGCCCGCGCCGTTGGGCCCGAGCACCCCGTAGACCGTGCCCGCGGGCACCCGCAGGTCGATGCCGTCAACGGCCCGGTTCTCCCCGAAGACCTTCACCAGCCCCGACGTCTCGATCGCCGGGCCGTCCTTCTGGCGCGACGTGGTGTGCTTCGAGGTCTCGGCTCCCATCGCTGCCCTCCCTCGTTCTCGTGCTGCCCGCGCGGTCCGTACAGGAGCCGCCCAGCTCACAGCCATCAGACCCGCATGGGCCCGGAAACTCATCGGTCACGCGCCA
Organism: Streptomyces sp.; assembly: GCA_035556995.1. Lineage (GTDB taxonomy): Bacteria > Actinomycetota > Actinomycetes > Streptomycetales > Streptomycetaceae > Streptomyces. The sequence continues at coordinate 512 of DATMEI010000110.1, read as the reverse complement.
CCGGTTCGTGAACGGGTTCGAGGCTGCGGGATCATAGGGGCATGGCAACGCATCTGATCACCGGCGCCGGGTCCGGCATCGGCGCCGCCGTCACCCGGCGGCTACTCGACCGTGGCGACGAACTGTGGCTGCTGGCACGCGACGCCGGCCGCGCCAAGGAGCTGCAGGAGCGCTTCGAGGGCGCACGTACGCTCGTCGGCGACCTCGACGAGCCCGAGCGGCTCTCGTGGGCCCTCGGCCACCAGGATCTGCCCCGGCAGCTGGACTCCCTGCACCACATCGCGGGCGTCGTGGAGCTCGGCGAGGTCGGCGAACTGACCCCCAAGGTCTGGAACCACACTCTCGCCGCGAACCTCACCGCACCCGCCGAACTGACACGGCTGCTGCTGCCCCAGCTGCGCCTCGCCCGCGGACACGTCCTCTTCGTCAACTCCGGTGCGGGGCTGCGTGCCAACCCGCAGTGGGCCGCGTACGCCGCGAGCAAGCACGGCCTGAAGGCGCTCGCCGACGCG
>DATMEI010000109.1:0-7369 GCA_035556995.1 Streptomyces sp. | reverse complement strand
CATCGCGGCCTCCGTCCCGGAGCCGAGTCCGGCGTCGAGTCGTTTGGCGGCTCGCCAGGTCATCAGCCGGGACTGCTCGATGCGGGTACGCATGTCCGCTAGGCGGAACGCCACCGCCTGGTGCTCGATGATCGGCTTGCCGAACTGCTCCCGGGTCCTGGCGTAGTCGCGGGCGTATTCGTACGCGGCCCTGGCGACCCCCGTCGCGGCGGCACCCAGCACGGTCCGGGAGACGTCGAACGTACGCATGAGTCCGTGGAAGCCCTGGCCCTCGCTGCCGAGGCGCTGCTCCTCCGGCACGAAGGCGTCGGCGAAGAAGATCTCCCGGCAGACGATGGCGCGTTGGCCCATCTTCCGCATCGGCTCACCGAAGGTGACGCCGTCCGTGTCCTTGCGGAAGAGGAAGGCGGTGACGCCGCGGGAGCGGCCGGCCGGGTCGGTCTTGGCGAAGACCACATACTGCTCGGCCTCCCCGGCGTTGGAGATCCACGCCTTCTGACCGTTCAGCACGTAGCCGCCCGAGACCCGCTCGGCCGTGGTGGCGATCGACGCGGCGTCCGAACCGGAATCCGGCTCGGTCGTGGCCAAGGCGGTCATCGGCGTATCGGGGCCGGCCAGCGGTGTCAGCCACTCGCGCTGCTGCTGATCGCTGCCCAGCGCCAGCAGCGGGTCGGCGAAGAAGCCGTTGGAGCACAGCAGGTTGCCGATGCCGAGGTCTCCGACGCAGAGCTCTTCCTGTACGAGGCACTGGGTGAACACATCGGTGAAGCCGCCGCCTCCGTACTGCTCGGGAAGCATGAATCCGGTGATGCCGACCTCGGCCGCCTTACGCCACAGATCCCAGGGAGTCACGGTGTCGGCCTCGTCCACCGAACGGGCACGCGGGCGGATCTCCGCACTCGCGAACACGCGGGTCAGCTCCACGATGTCCCGTTGCTCGGCACTCAGCGGAACCAGCTCGGCGGGGAGGTCTGACATGGTGCCTCCAGGAGCGACGACTGCCGTCATAACTGAACCGTCAGTCAGTATCCGGAGCCATGCACGGCTGTGTCAACGAGGGCCTTACTGAACAGTGGGTCAGCGCCCCGGTCCGCTGCCCCGGCGCCCTCCGCCGGCAGCGGAAGGGACAGATTGACCGAAGTGGGGCGAATCACCCTCGACAAGCCGTGGCACATGATGCTCTATTGGATATGCACCCCGGGCTGGGAAAGGCCAGGAGCGTTTCCGGTTTCGCCTGGGACGACCTGTCGCACCGCGCCGCCGGGGCCGTCAGCCCCCCGCTGACACCGGACCGCCGGCGGACAGCTGCACGGCGGTCGAATATTTCGCGAAGCGTGCCGTGCCGTTCGCGGTGCCGGCCAACGAGTTCGACAGCGCCCACAACTGCACCCTCGGGGAAGTCCCACTCACCCTCGAACTGTCGAACCAGTCCCCTGCGTGACGCCGTCGTCACGCGATCCGCCGTCACCGTGCTCGTCACTGCCGTCGGGTACGCCCTGTCCTCGGTCAGATCCCGCCAGTGCTCCGCCCCTCGAAGTCACCCGTGACCTGCGACGCGGACTCCGGATCCACACCCCCGCACAGGCGAAACCAACTGCCGCGCCGACCAGAAGTACCGAAACATGAGGGAAACGATGTCCATCTCGTACGTGACCGAAGATCACGAGCGTCTTCGCCTGCAGGTGAGGGAATTCGCGGAAGCCAAGATCGCCCCGCGCGTGGCGGAGATGGAATCCTCCACTTCCGTCGAACAAGAGCTGTCCACGTTGATCGCCCAGCAGGGGTGGATCGGCGTGACCATCGACCCCGCTTACGGGGGAATGGGCGCGGGCCATCTCGCCAAGACCATCATCATCGAGGAGCTCTCACGCGTCAGCGGCGCCATGGGCGCGATGGCGCAGGCGTCCCAGCTGGGCGTGGCCAAGGTCATCCACTACGGGAGCGAGCAGCAGAAGCAGACGTGGCTGCCGAGGTTCGCCGACGGATCGAGCCTGCCCACCATCGCGGTGACCGAGCCGGTGTCCGGTGGCCACGTCCTGGGCATGGAGTCCACCGCTCGGCGACAGGGCGGGGACTACGTCCTCGACGGCCGCAAGGTCTTCGTCGGCAACAGCCACATCGGCGATGTGCACGGCGTGGTCGTCCGTACGGGAGACGGCCCCAAGGGCTTGTCGGCCTTCCTCGTCGAGTCCGACAGGCCTGGCCTCTCGCTCACCCCCCACCGGCGGGCCATGGGCCTGCACGGCTTCAGCTTCGGCGAGATCATCCTCGACCAGTGCCGGATACCGGCCGCGAACCTGATCGGGGAAGAGGGAGACGGCCTGGCCGTCGCCTACTCCTCGAGCATCCTCTACGGCCGGGCCAACCTCACCGCGGTCTCACTCGGCATCCACCAGGCGATCATGGAGGAGACCACCCGCTTCGTGCAGGAGCGCCAGCGCTACGGCGGCCCGCTGGCGGGCCTCCCCACCGTCCAGCACAAGCTGGGGCTGATGAAGTCCCGGCTGATGACCGCACGGCTGACCGCCTACGACGCCGTGCATCTCCTCGACGAGGGTCATCCGTGCGACACGGAACTGATGCACGCCAAGTACGTCAACGTCGAAGCCGCCCTCGACTCCGCACGCTCCGCCATGGAAGTCCATGCTGCGGCAGGCCTGCAGACCGACCGGCCCCTCGAACGCCTCGTCCGGGACGCTTACCACACGTACGCACCCGCCGGCACCGGCGACATCCAGATCCACCGCCTCGCGGAAACAGCCCTGGGCACCTCCCGAGGCCAGTGGTCGGAGCGCCTCGCCCACCGCACAGCCGCTCGGCGAGCGGACACCCCGAACCCCTGATCCGCGAATCCGGGCGGGCCGCCGCACCCCGCTTCGGGCCGCGTCCCAGGGCGTACAGCCAGACGTCCCACGGACCGTGACGCGCTCGGGGGTGCGTCACGGTCCATGGGACGTCGAACTGAGCGGCCTGTCCCGCTACTTGGAGACGAGCGAGTGGTCCTCCCCCTGCTCCCCCGTCGCGGCCTTCGCGTCGCGGCTCTTCAGCCTGAGCCAGCCGCCCAGGAGCAGTACGGCCCAGATGGCGCCGACGTAGAGGGAGATCCGCGCCTCCGAGTCGTAGGCGATGAGACCCGTCACCATGACGAGGAACGCCAGGGCGATCGCGCTGGCGACAGCGCCCCCCGGTGCCGGGAACGTGGAGCGGTGCAGCCGTCCCGCCTTCAGCGCCATGCGGTAGCGGATGTGGCTGGAGAGGATCATCATCCAGGTCCAGATGCCGGCCGCGGTGGCCACCGAGACGACGTAGCCGAATGCCTTCTCCGGCACCAGATAGTTGAGGACGACGCCGATGCCCATCAGCGCGGCGGAGGCCGTGATGCCGACGGCGGGTGACTTACGGGAGTTGAGCCGGCCGAAGACCTTCGGGGCCTGGCTGTTCGCCGCCAGGTTCCGCAGCATGCGGCCCGTGGAGTACATCCCGGAGTTGCAGGACGAGAGGGCCGCGGTCAGCACGACGAAGTTGACGACACCGGCGGCGAGGGGAATACCCATCTCGGAGAAGGCGCGTACGAACGGGCTCTCGCCTTCGGAGAATTCGGTCCACTTCACCACGGCCAGGATGACCGCCAGCGAACCCACGTAGAAGAAGATGATCCGCAGGGGCAGCGTGTTGATGGCCTTGGGGAGGGTCTTCTCCGGGTTCTCGGACTCACCCGCGGTGACGCCGACGAGCTCGACGGCGAGGTAGGCGAACATGACGCCCTGGAGGGTCATCAGGCTGGAGCCGATGCCGTTGGGGAAGAAGCCGTCGTGGACGTAGAGGTTGGCGGTCGAGGCGCTGTCGCCGACCTCGGAGAAGCCGAGGGTGAGCACGCCGAGTCCGATCACGATCATGCCGATGATGGCTGTGACCTTGATCATCGAGAACCAGAACTCGACCTCGCCGAATATCTTCACCGAGATCAGGTTGACCCCGAAAAGCACCACCAGGAACGTCAGTGCGCTGATCCATTGCGGGATCACCGGGAACCAGAAGTGGATGTAGATGGCGGCCGCTGTCAGTTCGGCCATGCCCGTGACGACCCAGAGGAGCCAGTACGTCCAGCCCGTCGCGAAGCCGAAGAACGGGCCGAGGAATTCGCGTGCGTATTCCGCGAAACTACCGGAGACGGGCCGGTAGAGGAGGAGTTCGCCGAGTGCGCGCATGATGAGGAAGATGACCGCACCCGCGAGTGCGTACATGAGGATGATGCTGGGGCCGGCCTTCGCGATATTCGCTCCGGCCCCCATGAAGAGCCCGACGCCGATAGCGCCGCCGATCGCGATCATCTGGACCTGACGCGAACCCAGACCGCGTTCGTACTCTTCATCGGGTCCGCCGCCTGCGGCTTTTCCGACGTCCTCAGGCTGACTGGTTTCCACAGAGACCATTACGTCCGTGCCTTTCTCCACGTCCGGCCACGTCTTTCGGATCGGGCCGGATCCGGCTCTCCCGGTAATGAATGGAGGTGCTGGTCGGCAATGCGCCGGCACAGGTCTCCTGCACAGCAGGAGGGGAGCCGTGCAGGAGATCGTGAAGATTTATCACGGCCTCGGCGGGCGAAGCCGCACGGTGGTGTGGTCAGCGTCACAGGGAGAACCGCCCATAGTCGGCGCGCCGACGCAATTGCCTCCCCCTCATTCATCGGATCGTTACCGCGATTTGAGGATCGATTAAGCGTTCCTCAGAGGATTTGAGGCCGAATTGAGGAACTGATTTGAGGCTCACTTGAGTTTCCGTGAGATGCGTACCCGGGGGATTTGAGCATCGCTTGAGGAAACCGCTCTCCGCAGCGCGACCCACCCGCGTGACGGGGTCCCCAACGGCGCCCAGGAATGGGCCAGTTGGGGCGAGGGACGTGGTCGCATGGAGAAGCGTGCCGCGCCGCGGGCGCGGCACGCTGCCCTCTACGACGGCTCTTGTCGGGTGATGTCCGTACGGGCGTCGGCCGCGGCGCTCCAGGACAGGAGCTGGGGCCGCTTCGCGGTGCGCCCGTCACCGGAGGACTGGCCGCGCAGACGTCGTACGAGCCAGGGGCCGAGGAACGCGGCCCCCCAGCGCAGCTCGGCCGCCACCGCTCGACCTCCGGCACGGACTGCCGGTGGGGCCAGCGGGAGTGTCCAGGATTCGTCACTTCCGGGCAGGTGGATGGCGTGGGCGACGGCTGCGGCGATCCGCGCGTGGCCCAGAGGGCTGGCGTGCAGCCTGTCCGCGCTCCACATCCGCGGGTCGGTGGTGACGGAGTGCCGGGCGGTTTCGGCGACCGTCACGTCGTGACGGGCAGCCGCGGCGCGGATGCGGTCGTTGAGATCGAACACGCGGGACCGCAGCGGCCGGGCGACGGGCACGATCTTCCCGACGTCGGGGAAGGTCAGGGTGGCCACGTGAGCTCCGGCGGCCGTGAACGCGGCGAACATCTCTTCCAGGTGCCCGGCCACCTCTGCGGCGTCGAACCGGGGCCGGAGCAGATCATTCACCCCCGCCACGACGGTGACCAGGTCGGGGCGCAGGGCCAGCGCAGGCCCAAGCTGCTCAGCCCGGACCTGGCCGGCGACTCGTCCTCGTACGGCCAGATTGGCGTACTCGAGCGAGGGATTGACGGCCGCGAGATGCTCCGCGAGGCGGTCTGCCCAGCCACGCAAGCCTGCGGCTTCGTCGCCGTCGCCGAGTCCTTCGGTCTGGCTGTCGCCCAGCGCGACGTAGCGCACGTATTCACCGCCCTGCACGGACCGCCCGCCTCTCCCGCAGGACACCCGCGACGCGCCGGCACCAGTCCCGGTGGTCCTCCTCGAAGGCCAGGCCGCGCAGGCAGGTCAGGTACGGCCCGATCCGTACGCCCCGGCGCAGGAACTCCTCCTCGTCCGCCTCGCCACGCATCCGCGCCAGCAGATCGCTGAAGAGCCCGATCCTGGCTTCGGCCGCGGACGCACGCTCTTCGAGCTGTTCGATCACGGGCTCCGTGCCGATGCGGTCGACTGCCTGGACTTTTACGAGTAGGTCGTCGCGGATGAACGAGGGCTTCGACGCGGCCGCGGCGAACTGCTCCAGCTCGGCGAGACCTGCGTCTGAGACCCGGAAGAGGCGCTTGTTGGGCCGTGTCTCCTGAACCACCTGCCGGCCCGTGACCAGCCCTTCCTTCTCCAGCTTGGTGAGCTCGGCGTACAACTGCTGAGGCAGGGCGTGCCAGAAGTTCGCGACGCCGACGTCGAACGCCTTGGCCAGCTGGTATCCGCTGTACTCGCCGTCCAGCAGCCCCGCCAGTACGGCATGTCTCAAGGCCATCGAAGCGTCCCCTTCCCACTCGTCATCCCGTGCATCATACTCAAGAAAATGACTAGTCACATCCTTGAGTATCTGCCTGGATCAGTTGGAGGGTTCATGGAGGCCGCTGCACGCTTCCGCGCCGCCGTCGAGACAAGCGACCGCGCCGCGCTGGAAGACCTGTTCACCGATGACATCCGCTTCTACAGCCCGGTGAAGTTCACCCCCTTCGAGGGCAAGCCCATGGTGCTGGGACTCTTCGACGTCCTGCTGCGCACCTTCGAAGACTTCCGCTACGTCGGACAGTTCGAGGGCGGGGCCGAGACGAGCGCCGACGGCGACGAAGCCCCGGCGGAGATCCTCCTTTTCCGGGCGACGGTGCACGGCAAGCAGATTCACGGCATCGACCTGCTCCACTTCGACGAGACGGGCCGGATCAAGGAGTTCACCGTGATGGTCCGCCCGCAGTCCGCAGTGCAGGCCCTGGGCGAGGCGGTACTCGCCGGCCTGGTCGCCGACGGCCTCGTCCCCAAGCCCGCCGGCCGCTGACGGGGCTGCCGGACGGGTCCATCGAGACACCAGGCCTCCCGAACGCGGACCGTCAGCGAATCCGGCGGGCGTTGAGCCGGGCGGCCTGGCGCGTCAGGTGGTCGCGCTCCGCGAGGTCGGGTGCCTTTTGGGCCGCCTCGGCGTACAGCCGTGCCGCCTTCGCCAGGTCACCGTCGCGCTCGTGGAGGTACGCCGCCACCGCGGTGTGGCGGGGCAGTGAGTCGTCCAGCGCCACGAGCAACGCCAGGCCGGCGCGCGGCCCGTCGGCCTCGCCGACGGCCACCGCGCGGTTCAGCCGGACGACCGGGCTGTCGGCCAGTCGCGCGAGCTCGTCGTACCACTCGACGATCTGGACCCAGTCGGTCTCCTCGGCGGTGGGCGCGTCAGCGTGGAGTGCCGCGATGGCGGCCTGGGCCTGGAACTCGCCCAGCCGGTCGCGGGCGAGGGCCGCCTGCAGGATCTCGACGCCCTCGGCGATCGACTCAGTGTCCCATCGGCCGCGGTCCTGCTCGGCGAG
>DATMEI010000108.1:0-2212 GCA_035556995.1 Streptomyces sp. | reverse complement strand
GATCGCGGCGACCCACGAGGCGGTCATCTCGTCGGACATCGCGTTGCGCATATCGGGGTTGTCGAGGACCAACAGGGCGACCCCGTCGGACGGGCGCTCGAGGCGCAGGTGGGTGAGCTCAGGCATGCGCGCACGGTACTGAGGTGCCCTCCGACGCGCCGTGAGCGGTTTCACGTGTAATTCACGCTCACAGCGCGCCTGCCACGCCTGCGCCCAGGCGTGTCGTAGGGTCGAATTGGTTCTGAGACACCTGTCACAGGACTTCCGGCGGGCTTCCCCATCTTCCCCGTCGCGACGACCGAATGAGGAACGAGAGCAAGGAGGCCGTCATGGCGGAGACCTGGAGCGGCGAGTTCTACTGCGTGAAGTGCAAGGCGAAGCGTGAGGCCTCGGGCGAGGTCAGGGTCAACGACAAGGGCACCCGGATGGCCAAGGGAGTCTGCCCCGTCTGCGGCACGAACCTCAACCGGATCCTCGGCAAGGCATAACCTGCCTAGGCACTAGCCAGACTTCTAGGACGGCGGCACCCCCTCGGGGAGTGCCGCCGTCGGCGTTTTCACCGCCTGTGGAGGGCGGCCGCGGCGAAAGCGCCGTTGTGTGAGGCTCCCGGCATGGGTGAGCCTCTCCCCCGCCGGTTGCGGTGGCGGCCGGGCGTGCACGTCGTACGCCGGGACGCGGAGCACCTGCAGGTGGGCATCGACCCGCCCCGGCGGGTGATCGTCCGGGACGGCCCCGGCGTGCGATCCCTGCTGCGCGAGCTCCCGATCGCCTCCGACGCGGCGCCGGAGATCCGGTCTCTGCGAGCCGCGGGACTGCTGCTGGACGGCGGCGAGCCGGACTCGTCGGCGGCGGCTGAGCCGGGGGCGCGCCGCGCGGTCGAGGCTCAGTTCGGCGAGGAAGCCGCGCGCCGACTCGCCGATCGTGTCCGGGCCCGGGTCGCCGTACGCGCCACGACGAGAGCCCGGGTCACCGTCACCGGCCTGCTGCGGGCGGCCGGGATGGCCGTGGCGCAGCCAGGGAAGCTACCGGCGATCTGGCTGGTCGTCACCGCCGACGAACCCGTGCGAGGGGAGATCGACCCGTTGGTGAGCGAGGGGGCTCCGCACCTGCTGGTGACGTGCGGCGCGGTCGCCCGGGTCGGGCCGTTGGTGGTTCCCGGTCGAACCGCCTGCCTGCGCTGCGTCGACGCACACCTCGCGGAACCGGACCCCCGTCGTCCGCTGGTGGTCGAACAGGTGGCCCGGGCAGCGCGAGATGCCGACGTACCGCCCGTCGACCCGACTCTGGAGGTGCTGGCGCTGGCCTGGGCGGTGCGGGACCTGGCGCGCTACGCCGAGGGAGACCAGCCCGCCACCTGGTCGGCCACGGTGGAACTCGACCACGCCGGCCCCGCCGTACGCCGGGTATGGGAGCGGCACCCGCACTGCGGCTGCGCCTGGGACCTGGTCATCTGACCGCTCACCAGTACTCGCGGTCGAGCTTGCCCTCCATGCTGCGCAGGTTCTGCCGGGAGCACGCGTCGCAGTAGCTCCGCTGTCGCCCGTTCTCGACAGACGTCGTCCAGGTCAGAGCCCGGGCCGCGTCGCTCTCTTGGCGGCCACAGAAATCGCACACCTTGGGCTGGTCGTCCGCCACGCCACCAGAGTACGACCGATGCGATCCGAAAAATGGAATGAGGCCGGGTACGACTGTTGTCGTACCCGGCCTCGGTTTCACCCGCGATCAGGGTGTTCCGGAGGTGATCCCCGGAGTCCTACATAGCGCGAGCGAGGGCGAGACGCGCCCGCTGCGCAGCCCGCTCGGCCTTGCGGCTCAAGCGGCGGGCACGGACGAGGCTGTCGCCCGCCCGCATCTGCTGCGCCTCTCCCAGGCGCGCGGACATCTGAGCCCGCGCCAGGTCTTCATGCATGAGGTTCATTTCGTTCATTCCGTTCGTGTGATGAGTCATGTGGGTTGTTTGAAGCTTTCGGTTGAGGACGACGGGCCGCTGCTCACGCGGCGACCTCGTTCTTGCGGGGGCGGCCACGCGGACGCTTGCGGGGGATCACCACTCCTTGAAGGAACAGCTCACCGCCCCAGACGCCCCAGGGCTCGCGCCGGTCGAGAGCACCGGTCAGGCACATCGCCTGTACCGGGCAGTCCGTGCAGAGTGCCTTGGCGAACTCCACGTCGGAGGGGGACTCGGCGAACCACAGCTCGGGGTTGTTGACCC
>DATMEI010000107.1:0-4554 GCA_035556995.1 Streptomyces sp. | reverse complement strand
CGCTTGTACTCGGCGGCGTCCGTCATCCGCAGCACCCGCGTGACCACCTCGGGGTCGAAGCCGCGCTCGATGATGCCCTCGCGGCCCACGTCACCGTCCACGTACAGCTTCAGGATCCGGTCGAGCACGTCGTAGTCGGGGAGCGAGTCCGTGTCGACCTGGCCGGGGCGCAACTCGGCGCTGGGCGGCTTGGTGATGCTGCTCTCCGGGATCGGCGGGGTGTGACCGCGTTCGGCGGCGGCGCGGTTGCGCCACTTCGCCAGCCGGAAGACGTTGGTCTTGTAGACGTCCTTGATGGGCCCGTACGCGCCGACCGAGTCGCCGTAGAGCGTCGAATAGCCGCACGCCAGCTCGGACTTGTTGCCCGGCGCGAGGACGATGTGCCCCTCCTGGTTGGACAGGCCCATCAACGTCACACCACGCAGCCGTGACTGGAGGTTCTCCTCCGAGACGCCGGTGAGTTCGACGGCCTCCATGAAGGCGTCGAACATCGGACCGATGGGCACCGTGCGGTAGTTGAGCCCCGTGCGGCGCGCCATCTCGGCGGCGTCGTCCTTGGAGTGCTCCGAGGAGTAGCGGGAGGGCATCGAGACGGCGTAGACGTTTTCGGCGCCGAGAGCGTCGCAGGCGATGGCGGCGACGAGAGCGGAGTCGATGCCGCCGGAGAGGCCGAAGATCACCGAGCGGAAGCCGTTCTTGGCGGCGTACGCGCGCAGTCCGACGACGAGGGCTGTGTAGATCTCCTCGTCGTCCTCCATGCGCGGTGTCTCGCTCCCGGCGGCCTCCGGCTCGTACGCGGGCAGTGGCCCTGCGGAGAGCGTGACGTGCTCCACGCGCAGTCCGTCGTCGACGACTCCGCCGGGCGGTGTCGCCGCCGCCGCGGGCAGGTCCAGGTCGACGACGACGCAGCACTGCTCGAACTGCGGTGCACGCGCGAGCACTTCACCCTGGTGGTCGACGATGATCGAGTCGCCGTCGAAGACCAGCTCGTCCTGCCCGCCGACCATCGCGAGATAGGCGGTCGTGCAGCCGGCCTCCTGGGCGCGCTTGCGCACCAGTTCCAGACGGGTGTCGTGCTTGTCGCGCTCGTACGGGGAGGCGTTGACGGAGAGCAGGAGCCCCGCACCCGCGGTACGTGCGGCGGGGACCCGGCCGCCGTTCTGCCACAGGTCCTCGCAGATGGCGAGGGCCACATCGACCCCGTGGACCCGGATGACGGGAAGGGTCTGGCCGGGAACGAAGTAGCGGAACTCGTCGAAGACGCCGTAGTTGGGCAGATGGTGCTTGGCGAAGGCCAGCGCCACCTCGCCCTCGTGCAGTACGGCGGCGGCGTTCTGCGGGGCGCCTGCGGGGCTGCCCAGGACGGCTTGCGCATCCTCGGCGTGGTCCAGATAGCCGACGACGACGGGGATGTCGCCGAAGCCCTCCTCGGCCAGCCTGCGCGCGAGAGTGCGCAGCGCCGTACGGCTGGCGTGGACGAACGAGCCGCGCAGGGCCAGATCCTCCACCGGGTAGCCGGTCAGCATCATCTCGGGGAACGCCACGAGGTGCGCTCCCTGCTCGACCGAACGACGGGTCCAGTGGAGGACCGATTCGGCGTTGCCTTCGAGGTCACCGACGGTGGAGTCGATCTGGTTCAGAGCGAGACGTAGTTGAGGCACGCCCTCCACTGTAATCGTCTGTCTGACGCGATGGAGAGCCGCAGCTGAGTACGTTCTGAGAGCGGCTGTCAAAACGGAGTGACTAGCTCCGCGAAGCGCGTACGGGAACCGGTCACGGGCTCTTCACGTCACCGTCACAACCGTATCCAGTACCCAACCTCACCTACGCGAGGGTATCCGCAGCATTTCGATACCTGGTGTACTGGATTCGACGCCCGCCTGGCGGGCATCGGTCAGTGACGTGAACTCGCCACCGCACAGGGGGATGTACATGCTGGAGGCTCTCGGTCTCGAACCCGTCCAACAGCAGACCTACGAGGCGCTCGTGGACGGTGCCGTCACCGTCTCAGAGCTCCGTACCGTGCTGGGTCTGAGTGCCGCAAAGGTTCGCGAAACCCTCACAGCACTGGAGAAGTTGAGCCTGGTCGGCAGGTACCCGGGGGAGCGCCGTGGCGAGGAGCGGTTCCTGCCCGTGGCACCCGAGGTCGCCTTCGAGTCGTTGCTGCTGGCCCGCGAGGAGTCCATTCACCGCACCCGCCGCCACATCCAGCTTCTCGCCACCCGCTTCCGCGCCAACGCGACCGCCCGCGACCCCGTCGACCTGGTGGAGATAGTCACCGGCCGGGCGGCCGTGATCCAGCAGGTCGACCAGCTGCAGCACAGCGCACGGCACCAGATACGCGGCATCGACCGTCCCCCGTACGCCAACAGCGACCCCGACCGTCTCGACCCCAAGACGGGGATGATGCCGGTGCAGGCCAAGACGATGCGGCGGGGCATCGGCTACCGCGTCATCTACGACACCCACGGCCTGGAGACCTTCCACCGCATCGACACCGACATCGAGGCGTGTGCCGTACTGGGCGAGGAGGCGCGGGTGATGGCCGATACGCCGACGAAACTGCTGGTCGCGGACGACCGGGTCGCCCTCATTCCGCTGCGTTCGGCGCCGCACGAGATGGCCAGCAGCGTGGTGGTGCACCCGTCGGGGCTGCTGGACGCGCTGTGCGAGTTCTTCGAGGTGCTGTGGGCGCGGGCGCTGCCGCTCTCCGCCTATCTGGCAGGGCGTCCCAACGGCGCCGGTGACGCACCGAGTGCGGACGAGGCGCGGCTGCTCGCGCTGTTGACCACCGGCATGACGGACCAGGTCATGGCGCGCCAACTCGGCGTCAGCTACCGCACGTTCCAACGCCGGCTGAGCGGTCTGATGGAGCGGCTCGGCGCCGGTACGCGCTTCCAGCTCGGCATGCGCGCGGCGAGCCTCGGCTGGGTCTCACAGCCCTCGGACGGCGAGGTGCGCATCGGCCCCGCGGGGAGCGGGGGCACGTCCGGAACCGCCCTCGGAAGCGGGGCCGAAACGGCTGCTGTGACCGACGGTAAAGCGGGTGTCCGAGCCGCGAAGAATGCGCCGTAAGATGTGGCTTCGCACACTCGCCGGTAACTCTTGTTCTCCCCCTCGCCGATGTGCGAACTTCAGTGCGTGACGTCGTCGCGCCATGACGGCCCACAGCATCAAGACCACACGGCCGGACGCCTCTGAACGCTCCGGCCAGGCAACACACAGCCGCGGTCCGGTATCCCCCACTGCCGGACCGCGGCTTACGTCTTTTGCGGACCCGCACCGAATCCGCGTGCGGCGCCGGTTGGTCCGGCTGGTCCGGCCCCGCGTACGTCCTCAACCCCGCCCCGCACCGTCAGCCGTGCCCCCCCCCGGCCCTTCACGGCTTACGGCCGCCCGGCCCAGCGGACCGGTCACGCGCGCTTTCCGGGGCACCTCCCGCGGCACTCCGGCCGGCTCTTCACCGGCCTCGCAGTCCCGCCTGATCAGCCCGCGTCCGCGCCCGCCCCTCGTGGTTCACTGGATGCGGCGCGGGGGACCGGTCCTACGCAGGCAATGCTCCGGAAACCGTGTGGTGGGATGCTCGTCTCCGCCCCCCGGGGATGTCCGGGCCAGGCGCAGGCCGGTGGCCCGGGTGAGGGTCGCACCGGGTGCGAGCGGGCACCCTGACCAGCGAGGATAGGTGACTATGGATAAGCAGCAGGAATTCGTGCTCCGCACGCTCGAGGAGCGCGACATCCGGTTCGTCCGGCTGTGGTTCACCGATGTTCTCGGTTTCCTCAAGTCCGTCGCCGTCGCTCCTGCCGAACTTGAGCAGGCGTTCGACGAGGGGATGGGCTTCGACGGGTCCGCGATCGAGGGCTTCGCCCGGGTCTACGAGTCCGACATGATCGCCAAGCCGGACCCCGGCACCTTCCAGATACTGCCGTGGCGGGCCGAGGCTCCCGGGACGGCGAGGATGTTCTGCGACATCCTCATGCCGGACGGTTCACCCTCCTACGCCGACCCGCGCTACGTACTCAAGCGCAGCCTGGCCAAGGCCTCCGACCTCGGCTTCACCTTCTACACCCACCCCGAGATCGAGTTCTTCCTGCTCAAGGACCGCCCGGTGGACGGCTCCCGGCCGATGCCCGCGGACACCTCCGGCTACTTCGACCACACTCCGCAGCACGTCGGCATGGACTTCCGCCGGCAGGCGATCACGATGCTGGAGTCGATGGGCATCTCGGTGGAGTTCTCGCACCACGAGGGCGCACCGGGCCAGCAGGAGATCGACCTGCGCTACGCGGACGCCCTCTCGACGGCCGACAACATCATGACGTTCCGGCTGGTGATGAAGCAGGTGGCCCTGGAGCAGGGCGTGCAGGCCACGTTCATGCCCAAGCCCTTCTCCGAGCACCCGGGCTCCGGCATGCATACGCACGTCTCGCTCTACGAGGGAGACCGCAACGCCTTCTTCGAGGCCGGCGCGGAGTACCAGCTGTCGGCGACCGGCCGCCAGTTCATCGCCGGCATCCTGAAGCACGCGGCCGAGATCACCTGCGTCACCAACCA